>NZ_JAKUFX010000024.1:0-56532 GCF_022663635.1 Bacillus cereus group sp. BfR-BA-01356
AAATGATTGTCCTTTTCTTGCCATAAAAAAATCCCCTCCAGATAAAACAGTATTGAGTCCATCATATCAGATGGACTCTTTTTTACTGTCTACCTATAGGGGATAATACCATATTGACATCTTTTTTAATGAAGAAGTGACCACCCCATGAAGTCTTCATGTACTTGGCACGCCCTCTTATCGTTTCGATCATATAATTCAGCATAGCTATCTGTTTCTTCATCATAAGCCATCGTATAAATAATTTGGCCGTCTACTTCAACGGATAAAACGACTCCACCTTTCATCTCTTCTACATGAATGATAGCATTCGCCGGAATTCTCATATCCGTCATTCTCATCGCATCTAACAATATACTAAACCCCCTACAGCGTATTCATTGCTAGTACTATTACACACTAAATAGTATACTACTGTAATAGCATACATTTCGTCAATGAAATTGCTGTTGAAATAGCATATTGTCTATATACATATACGCTAAAATAGAAGAAATAGAAACATATTAATGGGAGGCTAACATTGATTCTACACAAAGGAGATGTACTATTCCGTCAAGGCGAGGACGGTCCTTTATACTTTATAAAAACAGGCTTATTAAAAGTAGTTCGGCTAGAAGAAAACGGAACACCATTTTTATTCAATATTATCGTTCCAGGTGAAACGATACCTCATCATTCTTTAATTTCACCGAAAGAATATCACGGTACAGCTATCGCTTTAATAAAAACAGAAGTGGAACCGATCACTAGTAGTGAATGGTATGAGAGGCTTCAAGCAAATCCCGAATCGTATGCTAACATTGCTATGCAATTGCAATCTAAATTAAGAATGATGCAACAACGAATTGATCAATTGACAACCGTCTCTCCGAAAGAACGTCTTCATCGTTTACAAGAATGGTTCACTCTATATTTAGGTGACATTCCTATATATGAAATATTAACACAAACCGAAATTGGCCAACTGATAGGTATACGCCGTGAAACAGTAAACCGTTTATTACGAGAACAAATAAAAAACGAGGTAAAATAAATACCTCGTTTTTTTGCTTATTGTAAGCTTGTTGCTGGGCCGAAAAATTCATAATGAATATGCTCTTGTTTCACACTTAAATCAGTTAGTGCAGCATTTATATGCTTCATAAATGCTACTGGACCACAGAAATAGAACTCTGCTTCAGTTGTCGGAATAATAGTTTTTAACCATTCACTTTCAATGAAACCTTCTTTATCAAAGTTCTTCATTTCTAAATCTTTTTCAGTCGGTGCAGAATAACAAGTATATGCTTTAACTTGTTCATATTCATTTTCTACTGCCTTAACGTGTTCTTTCATTGCATGTGTATTACTATTTATTGCTGCATGAACAAAATATACATTACGTTTTGAATCTTGTTCAATTAACGTATTTAACATACTCATCATCGGTGTAATCCCTACTCCACCACTAATTAGTACAACTGGTAATGTTGAATCCATATTTAACACGAAATCTCCCGCTGGTGCACTTACTGGTAAAACATCTCCTTCTTTTACATGTTCATGTAAGTAATTAGACACTTTACCGTCTGGTGTATCTACACCTTTTTCTTTTTTTACACTAATACGATAATATTCTTTCCCAGGAGCATCGGATAAACTGTATTGACGATTATGTGTATATGTCTCACCTTCAATATTGATTTGAATCGTTACATATTGACCTGGGATGAATGAAGAAACTTTCCCTCCATCTTCAGGTTTCAAATAAAATGACGTAATAACATCGCTTTCCTTCACTTTTTTTACAATCACAAAGTTGCGGAAGTCTTTCCATCCACCTTCTTTATGTGCAGCTTCTTCATACATCTCTGCTTCAATGCTAATGAATGCATCAGCAATGACACCATATGCTTCTCCCCATGCATTTAAAACTTCATCAGGTGCACCTGCGACCTCTTTAATGGCACGTAGTAAACATGTACCTACAATCGGATAATGCTCTGCTTTAATACCTAAACTTCTATGCTTATGACCAATTTGTTTTACAACTGGAATAATAGCTTCTAAATTATCAATGTACGTTGCAGCTGCATAAACAGCATTCGCTAACGCTTGTTGTTGTCTTCCCTTTTTCTGATTTGTATGGTTGAAAATATTCAATAACTCCGGATGTTCCGAAAATAAAATTTCATAAAATCTCGTTGTAATTTCAACGCCTTTTTCTTGTAATAATGGTACTGTTGACTTTACGATTTCAATTGTTTTTGCACTTAACATTGTATCCCACTCCTCTATTTCCTTAACTGTTTTTAGTTTAACTGAATCTTATAATGCAGATTGTGATTTTAATCACTATTAACACGGTGTTTTTGTGAATAATATATGAACATTGCATTTACAAAAGAAAATAAGCTAACTAGAATTCTAGCTAGCTTATTATTTTGTTTGTATAGCTTGTTCGATTACTTTTATATCTTTCCCATCGCCAAACTCCGTATACCCCCAGATATTCGTTTCACCTCTATATTTATTTACGATAATATCCAAGTCATGATATACACGGTGAGCATACACTACATACTCAATATTTTGAAGTTCCACACCTTTTTTTACAATTTCATAGCTTCTATTTACATCGCGTTTTATTTTTTCATTCTTTATTTCCGTATGTATATTTTTTAAAGATTGTTCTTGTTGTTGAAACCATTGCTTAAATTGATTCCAATCCCCATCTGTATAATTCTCTGCTTTACCATAATTTAAGAAATTATTATAGCTTTCATGTGTCATTCGAATAAAATCTAGCACTTTTGTCTCTTCTTGCACATCTTCTATTTGAGCTATTGTATTTACCTCAGCAGGCTTATTTGCATAATGTAACAGCACTTTCATAAGACTATAACTCGCAATGATCATCACGATAATAATACCTAATACATTTAACAATTTCTTCATACACAGAACTCCTTCTCTACTAAAAATATTACAACGTATGACTATACTTGTAACATTCTCTCGTAGAAATATAATTCCTGTATTAATTCTTCCTATCATTTCGACAATATTTTTCTATACATTTCTCGTTGGCAAATGTTCTTGTAAAACAATATATCCTTCATAAGCTGTGTAACCGAGTATAACCATTAATCCGATATAACAAGCAAATACTGTCCATTTCGTTTTCGCATCCACTTTATAATAGTTTTCTTGTTGTTCCTTTTCTGTTTTCCATTCATTTAATTTTCTTTCTGACGCTTCAAATGCTTCCCTTATGTAAATTGTATACTCATCTTTTTCATCTTCATATGGAACATAATCTAACGGTTCGAACTTCGGTAAAAGATACTCTAACACTTCCATTTTTTGAAGTTCACCTATTTGTAACTCTTTTTCCCGTTCTCTTTGTCTTAATGCATTCATCTCATGATGCATCACGTATATAGTCCGATGTACAGCACCCGTTTCTTTTAATTCCTCTTCAAGCCTAGTAACATATTCTTTCATCCCATCAATTTTATGCCCTAATTCCTTAATCGGCTCATCTCTCTTTATTACTCTATATAACTCCATACAACCGATAATAACAATAAACCCTCCCAAAATACTTTTAAAGTAAATTGAATAGCCAAGTAATAAAATAAGGCCTGCTCCCCAAATTTTAGTACTGACAACTGAAATAATTCGCCCACCATCTAGCGGTGAAACGGGAATTAAATTAAAGAAATTAATCATACTTCCAAGCAAAATAACAAGCGCCCAAAATGGCTCTTTCGTCATTATATAAAGCGGTATCGCCGGTAAAAATGACAGAAGTCCGAAAAGCGGACCCATATAGGCAATGTAAGCTTCCTCTTTCGCATTTTTCGGCATCTCTTTCATTCCAATAAGAGCCCCCATAAATGGAATAAAGATTGCTGGCGATGTTGGGATCCCCTTTCTTTTCGCAGCCCATAAATGGCCCATTTCATGAACAAACAACAAATAAATGAGCGCCACTCCAAATTTCCAACCATATAGAACTGCGTATGCGCCAAGCGATAGAAACATACTAAATACCGTTGAAAACTTTGCTAATTTAAAAATTGCAAATACCCACTTTAACTTAGACAGTAAAAATAGACCTATCGCAACAATAATTCCCCATAATCCTTTTTTATTATTTTTCATATTCCTCTCCTTTATCTCTCATTAATGAATCATATCATTCATCAAAGCTTGTTCTTTTCTCTATTATGACATATTTTTTTCTATTGTTAGAAATAATGTTTATATAATCCATTTTCAGCCAAAAATATAAATAAAAGGAGGTGTACACAAATGAATTTACAATCTCTTATAATAGGTGCTCTATCGTTTTTAGCTTCAACTCTTATTTTTTATACCGTTAGTTACGTATTATTATTAGATTTGTTGCCCAATCACGTATTTATTGCCCTTGTCATCCTTTCCGCTCTTATGATTTCTTTTCTTATTACACGAAAATCAATGAATGAGCCATCTACAAAAGCAAAGTAATAGAGAGGGGTGCTTTCCCCTCTCTATTATCATTTCCTAGGAAAGGTCATATAGATTTGACGAGTTTATATTCATTCCAATCCGTAAGGGCTAATTAAAGTCTCACTTTATCTTTGAAAATTCATTTTTTCACCATAATCTTTAACAATCTGAATTATATTTTGAAACACACCTATTTTTTCTTTTTCACTGTTTAATATTTTCAAATCATAACTTTCGTAATATGTTTCTAATGATTTTAATTGTGATTCTGAAGCGCTTTTTATCGGAACAGTAGCATGTAATTCATATTGCTTATACCCTTCCTTTACTTTTTCACCTAAAATCATTTCACTCTCTTTTGCTCTAATTAATTTTTGAACTTTTTCTGGAAAATTGAGTTGCAAATAATATTCTTGCTCCTTCACTAACTTATTGTATAGTGATTGTGAAATCGTATACCGTACCGTATAATTCACGTTTTGATCGCCTGTTTTAATATGAAACGCGGTAATCTGCAAATCTTTTTTTGTTACTTCCGTTAAAGGGCTTACCTGCATCTCATCTTCTTTTTGTTCTGAGACATTTGGAAATATATCCAAAAGCTTTTCCGTATCTTTTTCATTCAACATATACATAGCTTTCTTATATTGCACCCATCCTCGTCTATCTTCTCCCCTTAACCATGCATAATAAGTTTCTTTTTTCCCATCTCTACTAATTTGTATTTCATATTCAGGTTCACCGAAGCTTCCTGTTATTTCTTGTTTCTCAGCTTTATTCAAAATGTCTATTACTAACTTCGCTTCTGATTCCTGCAACTTTTTCTCTTTATGTTTTTTTTGTATAACGGTTACCCCTATTGTTTCTTTCACTTCATTCACCGTCTCTTCTACTTTTTTTGTTTCTTTTTTCGGTTCAACTTGACCACAAGCTGCTAGTAACATAACAAACAACAACACCAATACATATTTCCCTTTCAAATTAATCCTCCTCTTACGATAAGAAATCCTTATAATCTTCATACATAAAACAAAAACGTGACATCCTATTAAATACGCTATACTAATCATTGAAAGGAGGTCTTTATCATGTCCATTAATTTTCATGATGAAAATAATAAGTACACATATGCAACAAGAAACGCTCATATTTCTTGGGCTGAAATGGTAAAAAACATTACAGAAATACAAAACAAGCAAATAATTGATATCGGCTGTGGTGGTGGGATTTATACGAAAGAACTCGCTCTTATGGGAGCCAATAATGTTGTGGGACTTGATTTTTCAAAAGAAATATTACAAGCTGCAAAAGAAAATTGTAACAACTTTTCAAACATTTCATTCATCCACGGTGATGCACATAATATCCCATACCCTAATGAAACATTCGACATAGTTATTTCGCGTGCAGTTATTCATCATTTACAAGACATTCCTACATTTTTACGTGAAGCTTCTCGTATATTAAATAAAAACGGTGTACTTATTTTACAAGATCGAACAATTGAAGATTGTACAATTCCAGGAAGTCCCGAACACATTCGCGGATATTTTTTCTCTCTATTTCCAAAACTTATTGAAATAGAGTCAAAAAGACGTCCAAAAACCAACACTATACAGACAGAATTACAAAAACATTCTCTTCATGTACTTCCCACACAAACACAATGGGAAATACGAAAAATACATGATTCTGTAGAAGCATTATTGCAAGATTTATCTCCTCGAACAGGTCGATCTATTCTATATGAGTTAACAGATGATGAACTTTCTCAACTTCTACAACATATACAGACCGCATTACAAAACGTCTCTCCTATTATTGAAAGAGATCGATGGACAATTTGGAGCGCCATGAAGTTGTAAGGAAGGAAGCCTCACAAAATAATGTGAGGCTTCCTTTCTTTCATAATCTAATTTTGCAACACTCTTGATATCCTCCACTTCTGGCCTGTGCACTTCCACACTTCGGACATACTAAATATCTAGACTGATTTGTCAATAAACTACCTTTTTGAAAGAGTAAAACTTCTGCTTGTTTAAACGAACGCGAATAATATAACCACATAAAACCAATTATAGCAATAATGCCAAATAATACTCCCATCGCAAGCATTTCAGTCACCTCTTTTGGTTTGTTCTTTCCAGCAAGTGGATTGTTGTATTATTCTCTGTAAATTCAAACAATCCCTTCTTTACTCTTATAAATATCAACTTTCTCTATAAATTTTACAATTCTCCGCAAATTTTCACTCCCATTTTACAATTCATCATTTCCTTTACAACAACGAATATCACTTTCGATATTTCCGTATATAAATATATCTTTCAAAAAACATATTGACTTTCTAAAAAAAACATGCAACAATACTGTCAGAATACTTGAATAAAAATTCATTGACGAGAACGAGTACGTTATAGAACTGTTCCCCAGAGAGTTGGCGATTTGCTGAAAGCCAACGTTCAGCGCGTAACCGAAAATCATCTCCGAGAAGTAGAACCGAATGTTACAGTAAGTTCTTACCGGCCGTCCCCCGTTACAAGGAACACGTATCATGTTGTACGTTGCAAAGCCGTATACATATAGATTTATTTCTACATGTGTAAATTAGGGTGGTATCGCGGGTAAATATAACTCGTCCCTTTCTTTAGGGACGAGTTTTTTGTGTTCTTACAAATGAATTTAAAAAAGGAGGAAAAACAATGAACACTGTATCAAAAAAACATATTTTTTTCACGGGTCTTATGCTATTTTCTTTATTTTTTGGGGCAGGTAATTTAATTTTCCCTCCCATGCTTGGCCAAAATGCAGGTGAAAACTTTTGGCCAGCAATGATTGGATTTTTACTAACAGGAGTTGGCTTACCACTACTAACTGTTATCGCAATTTCTCTATCTGGAAATGGAATGCAGCAACTTGCAAGTCATGTTCATCCATTATTCGGAATTTTCTTTACAGTAATTGTATACATTGCTATCGGTCCATCTATGGGCATCCCACGTGTTGCAAATGTCGCTTATGAAATGGGTGTTAGTTCTTTCTTACCAGAAACAATCCGCTCTAGCAGCCTAGTGCTATTTGTATATACAATCATCTTCTTTACTATCGTATTTTGGCTGAGTTTGAATCCATCTAAACTTGTTGATCGTATTGGAAATGTATTAACACCTATTTTATTACTCTCTATTTTCTTATTGTTTGTTAAAAGTGTATTTACACCACTTGGGCAATCAGGACCAGCAATGCAAGAGTATCAAACTTCTCCAATCTTCAAAGGCTTTATGGAAGGCTACTTAACAATGGACACTATTTCAGCACTTGCATTCGGAATTATCGTTGTAAATGCAATTCGCTCTAAAGGTGTGAATGATCGTAAGTCCATTGCCATCGCCACAGCAAAAGCAGGGCTTATTGCCGCTACAGGGCTCGTACTTGTATACGGTGCACTCGGCTGGCTTGGGGCAACTAGCGTCTCGCTCGGATATGCAAAAAATGGCGGACAGCTACTTACTGTTATCGTACAACAATTATTCGGTCCATACGGTTTGCTCCTATTATCTCTTATCGTTACACTCGCTTGTTTAACGACATGCGTTGGACTCGTATCTGCGTGCAGCCAATATTTTTCAACATTATTGACTACATTTTCATACAAAACGTTCGCGAGTATCATTTGCGCATTAGGATTACTAGTTGCCAACTTAGGTTTAACGAAAATTATCGCAATCTCTGTTCCAATTCTACTTGTTGTGTATCCAATTGCGATTGTACTCGTACTACTATCATTACTTCATAAATACTTCGGTGGATATCGCTCTGTTTATGTAGGTGCTTTAATTGGAGCAGCTGTAGTGAGCGTATTTGATGGATTAAAACAAGGTGGTATTTCAGTTTCATTTATCACACCATATTTTGAATTTATCCCTTTATATAATGAAGGAATCGGCTGGCTAATACCAGCATTAGTAGGAGGTCTTATTGGTCTTGCAATGGCTAAGTTAAGCGGTACGAAAAAAGTTCCATTAGTAACCGAATCTCACGAAGTAAAAGCCTCCTAAAAAAACTCCCAAAAGGGAGTTTTTTTACATTTGATACGCAGCATGATTAAAACTGCTTATTTTATAAGCCTTCGTATAATATTCAATATTCGTATCAACTGTTTCTACCTTGACAACATCATAGCGCTCTTCTTGCTTTACTAAAAATAAATAGTATTCCTCTGTTGCCTCAATAATCGCAATTTTATCTGTTTCAACATTATATTGTTCACAAAGCGCTTGTAATGCGTTCACATAATCCCCTAATTTTTTAGACTTATCCATTCCGAATATAGTTTGAACTAACATATACATTCTCCCCTTTATATGTACTGTTAACACCTCAATGATAACGCTTACATTATTTGTCGTCAATAAAAACATTCAATTGTTTTAACGCCAAATCTATATTGTATCGAGCCAATAATCAGCGAGGAATTCCCCGCCAATTAAAGTTTTACTTTATCCCGCATTAATTGCCCGTAAAAGTCCGATTGGTGAGGGCTGATAATCAGTGGGAGAGGAACAACCTCCCCACTGATTAAAGTTTCACTTTATCACTTCGTTAATTGATGCCTAAATGCATAAATAACCGCCTGAGTACGGTCACTTACATTCAATTTATTTAATATATTACTCACATGTGTCTTTACCGTTTTCAGTGCAATAAATAACTCGTCCGCAATCTCTTGATTACTTTTTCCCTCTGCAATTAATAACAAAATCTCAAACTCTCTTTCCGTTAAATCATCATGCAAAGGTTGCTCTTTCTTTTGACGCATACGGGACATCATTTTCCCGGTAACTTTCGGCTCTAATACTGTTTCTCCATCATAAGTAGCTCGTACAGCATCAGCAATATCACTTGCTCTTGATGTTTTTAATAAGTAACTGGTCGCCCCAGCCTCAATAACAGGATACAATTTTTCGTCATCTAAAAAGCTTGTTACAACTACAATTTTTGCTTCTGGCCATTCTTGAATAATAGCACGTGTTGCTTCGACACCATCCATCTCATCCATAACAAGGTCCATTAAAATAATATCCGGCCTTAATTGCAATGCTAATTCTGATCCTTTTCTTCCATTCTCAGCTTCCCCTACTACTTCAATATCTGGCTGTGTCGATAAATATGCCGATACACCCATACGAACCATTTCATGATCATCGACAAGCAATACTTTTATCATACTTCTCCCCCTCTCTCAATCATAATCGGTACTTTTACTTCTATTTGTGTACCTTTGGCCGGGAAACTAAGTACCTTAAGTGTCCCACCAATTTCATGAACACGCTCTTGCATCGATCTTAGGCCATATGAACCAGCCTTATTAACCCCTACTTCAAACCCAACGCCGTCATCAATGATTTTTAAAATCGCATATTGATCAATTTTTCGAAGGCGCACTTCTGTTTTCTTTGCCTTCGCGTGTCGCAACGTGTTTGATAGCGCTTCTTGCACAATACGGAATAAATGATCTTCTACACCTTTTTTTAATTCTATTGGCTCAATAAGCCATTCAATTTTCATATGTTGTTTTCGCGATAATTCCGTTAATAATTCCTCTATACCTTCTGTCAGTTTCTTACCTTCCAATTGTACAGGACGTAAATGAAGGAGCAATGCTCTCATTTCTGATTGAGCATTTACAACCATATTTTCAACAAGTTGCAATTGTTTTTTTGTCACATCTGGAAATTCAGTTATTTGTTCATTAATCGCTGACATCATCATCGACATTGCGAAAAGCTGCTGACTTACTGAATCATGCAACTCCCTTGCTAAACGATGCCTTTCTTGAGAAATCGCTTCTTGTCTCATCTCTTCATTCCAATGAGCTCGTTCATTCGTTACTTTTTGAAAGAGTCCAGCTTGCTCCTCTAATCGACGAGCCAGAACGATTACTTTTCGTTCCACTTCATGAAATTCATCATCTGCAGTAAACGAAACATCGCTCGGAAAATTCCCTCGCTCTACTTCAAATAGAAAAGTATTTAATCCTTGTATACGCTGCTCTATATAATAACCGATTGCATATCCTACAATTCCCCCGATAAGTAAACTTGTAGTCATAATAAACAAGCCAATTGGAACAGAAGCGATGGATTCCTTCCATAATAAATCATACACTTGTTGCTCGCTTTTCCATACATATACAATTGTACAAATGAGTGCGATACTAACAGAGGACAACATAGAATAACGAATATACATCCACGAAATATTTTTTTGTTTCTTCATTATACTTTCCTCACTTCCGTGTCGCCTACGACAAGCGAAGAAATAATTTTAATACGTCGAGGAGCCTCTTTATACTGCTCTGTTCTAAATGTAACATTGCGGTTAAACCCTGTCTCTTCATGACCTGGCAAGAGCACACGTCCGACAATAACAGAATGATTTAAAGAAAGTTCAATATCATACGGCACATATAAACGAATATTACCAACGACACCCCGAATAACAATTACCGTTTCCCCTTCTGGAATCATAGCAGTTGTTAAATCTATTTCCACATCACAAGCACCATATTGAACATTAATATCCTCAAGTTCATAAATATGATCCATCATTCGCACATTGCCTACAAACATATTTTTCAAATATGTTTCTGTACGATATATTTGCTTCTCTTCGTCTATAATCCCTTTTTCTTTAATTTCAACCTTCATTGCTTTTTGCTGATGCCCTTGTTGAATCAATTGATAACCAATTAAAGCTAAACAAGCAAATACGACAAGAACAAATGCTGCTGATGAAAATAAGAAAAATAAAAATACGATACCACCAACAAATAAAAATACATTTCCCCGTACATAACGATTCTTTTTACGATAATGCCTTCCAAACATAAGCATAATAAATGCAAAAATGAGACCACCTGGTTCAAAATGTCCAAGTATCATATCAAGAAAAAGACCGAATCCAAATATGATGAGGAGCATCCCCATTAATTGTGTCTTTGAAAAATGTTTCTTCATTTCAGCTCCCCCCTTCTTGTCACATATACATAGAAGAAAAGGCATTGCTTTCCAACACCTTTTCTCCTATCACTATATCATAAGCCTGTTTTATAATATACTACTATTATTTTGTTAACTCTTTCGTTAACGATACATCATTCTTTTCTTTCATTTCACGCTCAAGTTTTGCAATTTTCATATCAAATGTATCACGCTCATGCTCTTCATTCATACGAGTTTCTAAGTCACGAATGTGATCTTCAATTTCTTCAAATCGTAAGAACGGATTATTTTCATCCATTTTATGCATCGCAGTATTCATACGACGATTTGCATGTGCCATATTTTCACGTGCCATTAGTTCCATACGCTTTGCGTGCATTTCTTTTAATTTATTTTTCATTTCAGAAAGACGACGCTCTAACTCATCAATTTGCTCTACAACACCTGCATACATTTCTTCTAATCGAGTTACTTGACCTTCATAATAAGCTACCTCTTCTAACGCACGTTCGTGCAATTGCAATTCGCCTGCTTCTTGAGCAATGATAGCTTGCTTTGATCTTTTATTAACGAAATAACGTGCTTGCTCAAGCTCACGAGCAAAGTTAGATTTTAATGTTTTATGACGCTCAATTAACTTCTCAATTTTTGTTATTTCACGCTCACTATCACGTAAATATTGGTTTAACATCGCAATTGGATTTTTTCTTTCCTTCTCATCTAACGCGTTATGAAAATCAGCTAAAATTGCATCGCGTACACGTCCGAATAAAGATTGTTTCATTATAAATCTTCCTCTCTTCTACTTTTTTTATAATTTGATTTATTGTTTTAGTTTTTCATTAATTTGTTCCACTCATCTTCAAAGTTGCTATATGGTTTAGAACTTTCTGGAGCAGATTCAACAACTACATCTTTTTCTTTTTTCCACTCACGGTATCCGTAGTATAAAACCACTAAAGCAGCGATACCGATTAATGCTGGCGAATGAGAAAGTGCAATGGATAAACCGATTAAACCAACAATCCCCCAAGCTAACTTTCCAAAAAATGATTTAGCTCGCACAAATGATTTATAGCTCCAATATACAACTCCTGCTCCGATTGCAAATCCTACAATACCAGCAAGACTACCAAGAGCAATTAAAGCCAAAATACCGGCTGCGATAAACGCTAGAAATTGTTTCATCTTGTGCTTGCCTCCCTTCAATTTGATACTCTTATCTTAACTATTTTTTCATCTTTCCATAACGAGCTTAAGAACCGTTTTTAACTCAGACTTAAGACCGAGTCATATTCAGCCCTTTACGCAAAAAAACGTGCAGAGTCTATCCTCTGCACGTTTTTTAATTACTAACATTCATATTAAATTAAGCTGTTTTATGATACTCTTTTTTCTCAGCTACTTTCGAAAACCTTGGAAACCCAATTAAAATAGAAGCAATCCCACATACTCCAACTAAGATTGGATAAAATGCATATGGCAACAATTCAACCGGAGATAACGCTGCAAATCCTGCTGCCGTTAACATTTGGGCACCGTACGGAATTAATCCTTGCACACAACATGAGAAAAGATCTAATACACTCGCTGATTTACGAGGGTCTATTTCATATTGATCTGCAATATTTTTTGCAAGCGGGCCTGTAAAGATAATTGAAATCGTATTATTCGCTGTACACATATTCGTCATACTCACTAAACCAGCAATACCAAATTCCGCTCCTTTTTTCGAACGAATATTACGTGTTAATACATTCATTAAATATTGAATACCACCATTATATTGGATTAATTCAACCATACCGCCAATTAATATAGCAAGTAATACTAACTCCATCATACCGCCCATTCCAGTCGTTACACTTTTAAAGAAACTTTCTAACGTGTAACTTCCATCTATAAGGCCGATAACACCAGATAGTACAGTTCCACCAGTTAATACAATAAGTACATTCCAGCCAAGTAGCGCTGTAATCAGTACTCCTGCGTACGGTAAAATCTTTATCCAATCAAAGCTATGTGCTTTAATCTGCGTGTCACTTCCTGAAGTAACTATTACTAATAGTACAATTGTAATAATAGCCGCTGGTAACACAATTAAAAAGTTCGTTTTAAACTTATCTTTCATTTCTGTTCCTTGTGAACGAACAGCTGCGATTGTTGTATCTGAAATAAATGATAAATTATCACCAAACATCGCTCCGCCAACAACAGTAGCCATTGCAAGCGCAATTGAGATATCAGTTTGACCACTAATACCTACAGCAATCGGCGCTAATGCTGCAATTGTTCCCATTGAAGTTCCCATCGCTAATGAAATAAATGCACCAATAACAAAGATTCCAGCTACGATAAATCCTGGCGGTAAAATAGTTAACGCTAAATTAACAGTTGAGTCTACTCCGCCCATTCCTTTAGCAGTTTCAGAAAATGCACCTGCAAGCACAAAAATTAATACCATAATCATGATATCCGGATTTCCTGCACCTTTAGCGAACCGCTCTACTTTCACATTAAAACTTTCTTTACGATTCATCACTAAAGCGACTCCTACAGCAATTGAAATCGCTACAAGTATCGGCAATTTATAGAAATCACCTGTAATAATTCCAGAACCAATAAATAGCGCCAAAAATATCCCAAGTGGTAATAAAGCTAAACCATTTCCTCTCGTTTCTTTCAAAGTACCATCTCTCCCTAGTTTCAACCTTTTTCTAATGAATAACAAAAGACCTCTTCCGATGAGAAGAGGTCTTATACATCTATAAGAAACGCTCTTCTCATCTTTCAAGCACATGCTTGCTGGATTTGGCACAGCACTCTGAAATCGAGTCCGCTGCCGAGGCATCGTAGGGCCAGTCCCTCCGCCTCTCTTTATAAGAAGGTTTCATATTTATTTTTTAATAATAATTTCTTCCCTAACTTTACTCGCTTACAAAACAAAAGTCAATTATTTTTTGTATAGATTTTTTTGGTAATTATACAAAAATTCGAATACAACAATCATTTTAACTTTTCGATTTCTTCTTCCAATATTGAAATCCAATAAAATTCACTATTTTTTATTGCTGCTAATATCCATTTCGTAGTGTACCAAGCTAACTCATACTCTTCCTTCGTGACATCGCCACTTTTATAAGCATCCTCTAGCTCTTCTTCATCTAATATATACACCTTACCGCTGGGTAATAATACTACATCTAAATATAAATCATCAAAATACGGTAAACCACGATCGTCTATTTCATATTCTTTCGTCACATCAATATAATATTGCACTAAATTGTGCCTATCATCTAACATAGCTGTAATCGCAAAGTTCTTTCCATTAATGAAATATTGAGCCCACGTATACCCATCACTTGCAATACAAATTTCTTTACCATCATATTCTTTACAACTAGGCTCTCTCACCTTTTTTATATCCAGTATTCCGAGCATTCCCTCTTCCACTTGCTTAACCGTATAACTCTTTTCTATTAGTCTCTTCCACGAAGAACCGTCACCATATTTTCGTTTCATTATGTCTGCTCCTCTTCTATATACAGAAAAGCTCCCACATATTATGTGAGAGCTTGTTCATATTATAATTAAGCCGCTTGACCCTTTTCAGAAATCTCTTTTAAATAAGCTTGTCCTTTTTCAGCGTCATATTGACCTTCCCACTTAGACATAACTACAGCTGCTAAAGAGTTTCCTACAACGTTAACTGCTGTACGAGCCATATCTAAAATACGGTCAATACCAGCAATGAACGCTAAGCCTTCAGGTGGAATACCTACTGTACCAAGTGTCGCTAATAATACAACGAATGATACGCCCGGTACACCTGCGATACCTTTTGATGTAACCATTAATACAAGCAACAATGTAATTTGTTGTGTAATAGATAAATCAATACCGTACATTTGCGCTAAGAAAATAGCCGCAATTGCTTGATATAAAGTTGATCCATCTAAGTTAAATGAATAACCTGTCGGAATAACGAAAGATGTAATTGCTTTCGGGCAACCGAATTTCTCCATTTTCTCCATGATTTTTGGTAAAACTGTTTCTGAGCTTGCTGTAGAATACGCTAAGATCAGCTCGTCTTTTAAAATCTTAAAGAATTGGAAAATGTTAATTCCAAATATTTTCGCTGTAAGTCCTAAGACAACTACGACGAAGAAAATCATTGCTCCATATACGACAATTAGTAATTTCCCTAACGGAATTAATGAAGCAAGACCAAATGTAGAAACTGTAACACCAATTAGTGCAAACACACCAAATGGTGCAAATTTCATAACTTGGTTTGTTACGTAAAACATTGCATCAGCTACACCTTGGAAAAATTGAAGAACTGGTCTTCCTCTTTCACCAATCGCTGCTACACCTAAACCAAATAGTACAGAGAAGAAGATAATAGCAAGCATATCTCCGTCAGCTAACGACTTCATAATGTTCGTTGGAACAATATTTACAAATGTATCTGCAAATGAATGACTTTGTACTTGCTCTGTCGTATGTGTATATTTCGAAATATCTGTCTTTGTTAACTGCTCCATATTTACGCCTTTTCCTGGTTGGAAAATATTCGCTATTAATAGACCAACAATAATTGCAATTGTTGTAATAATTTCAAAGTAAAGAATTGTTTTTCCGCCTAGTCGACCTAGTTTTTTAACATCGCCAACACCAGCAAACCCAACAACAATACTTGCTACAACAATCGGTACAACGATCATTTTAATTAATCGGATGAAAATATCACCAATTGGTTGTAAGTACTTCACAACAGCTGGATTATCAAAGAAAATCGCACCAACCGCAATACCAAGCGCAAGTCCTATTAATATTTGCCATGCAAGTCCTATTCTTTTCATATTTGTTGTAACCCCCTCTTCGATGTGTCACTCTATCTCTCATTCTATCTCTATAAAACTAAGAAATTAAGAGTATTACATATTATTCGACAATTCACTACATTTTGTCCCTGTTAAAAATCATAAATCAAAAATTTAAATCTGACAACAAAATAACTTTGCCCGAACACAAATAATTTTCTTGACAAAAAGCAGACCCATGTTAGAAAACCTAACATGAGAACGATTCCTTACTAGTGTTTTATTAGCTTTCCAAGTAATATTTCACCTCATAAAAACGATTACTTTCCTCCTTCATTCCACAGATAAATCCCAAAATTTACCTTTGTTACACATATGAATAAAATGTAAGCACTATGACAATTACAGTTGAAAAATGATAAATTCCGACAAAACTTAGCAATTTTATAAAATTTTCTTTACATTATGATTACAACGATAGACACCCTTCTTCTTATGATATATAACATTCATAGGGAAAGGAGTCAGACAACAATGAAAAAGAAATTTGCAGCGTTTAGCGTTTTAGCAGCAGGAACGATTTTTGCTTCCCCGTTACTTTCACCCGTATACGCTGAAACGAATCAAGATAAATTATCTAACATTCAATCTGAATTAGAAGGCAAACAAAGTGACTTACAAAATAAATCAGTCGAGAAAGAACAAATAGAAAAAGAAATTCAAGAATTACAGAAGAAAATCGATGAATTAACTACTTCCATTAATAAAAATGAGACTGAATTAAACGATACAAAAAAAGAAATTAGCAAAACACAACAAGTAATTACTGACAAAAAGAAACATATAGAACAATTACAAACAAACATAGATACACGTCAGGAAGTTATTAAACAACGATTACAATCTATGCAAGAAAAACCGCGTACAAATATCATTACAGAAGTATTAACAAACTCTACAAACATTGCTGATCTTGTTGATAATATGTACTCCGTAAGTTTAATATTAAACAACGATACAGATATTGTAAAAAAACAAACATCTGATCAAAATGCTGTAACGACAGAAAAAGAGGCTGTTGAGAAAAAAGAACAACAACTGAAAGACTCTGAACAAAAACTAGAACAAAAACAACAAGAATTACAAAATAATCAACAGCAGCAACAAACTCTTATTAACGATCTACATACGAAAGTAGCAAAAGTAGATTCAGAGATTGAAGGATTAGAAGAATCCAAGGGCATTTTAGAAAATCAACGTCAAGCTGTTCAAAAAGCAATTGAAGAAGAAAAACGGGCGGAAGAAGCTCGTAAAGCGGAAGAAGCCCGCCAGGCAGAAGAGGCTCGCAAACAACAAGCTACTAAATCTGCTCAAGCGGCCCCAACACCACATGATACAAATATCGGTGGTTTTATCAAACCAGCAGCTGGATCAAAAACTTCCGGATTTGGTGTACGTTCTTTAGATAACCATAAAGGAATTGACATCGCTGCTTCGGGAACGGTTCCAATTATCGCTGCTGCAGATGGCGTTGTTATTCGCTCAGAATTATCATCTAGTTACGGAAACGTAGTGTATTTATCTCACCGTATAAACGGAAAAACATATACGACAGTATATGCTCATATGAATAGTCGTTCTGTATCGAATGGACAAACTGTAAAACAAGGCGATCAGCTTGGATTTATGGGGAATACGGGCCAATCATACGGACAACATTTACACTTCGAACTTCATCTTGGAGAATGGAATGTCGGCAAGACAAACGCAGTTGACCCATCTCCTTATATCGGATTATAAAAAACCTCGGTGCCTACCGAGGTTTTTCATTTACACTTCACACAATATAGGCGTTCTACATAGACTATAACTAAATGCCTATAGTTGACGAGGTGATCCATATGAATACGCAATTACAACAAAAAATAGAAGAAGCTAGAGGAACGTATATTGGCCGAATATTTACATTTGGCGGCTCAGTTTTATTTTTAATCGGTTCATTCCTCGCAGTCACCACAGCCTATAAAGCGTATAATCGTCTATTACATTCATCAACATAAAAAAAGACGGGAGATCCCCGCCTTTTTTTTATGCAAACATTTTAAATACACCTATCGCATTTAAAAATACAATTATTACAGTTACCGGAATAACATAACGAAGTAAGAAGAACCAAATGTTAAATAACGTTTTCCCTTTCGTTTCCGTCACTTCTAATTCTTTCATCAACAATTCTTTACTCATTTTATTTGGTACAAATAATGAAATAGCTAGTACTCCTAACGGTAGCAATACGTTACTTACCGAAAAGTCGACTAAATCAAAGAACGTTTTCCCAAATATTTTCACGTCACTCATAATCCCAAATGATAACGCTGATGGAATACCGACTGCAAAAATAAGAATACCAATTAATAATGATGCTGACGGACGCTTCTTCTCATTACCTTTCGCAACAGATGCTACTACAATTTCAAGCATTGAAATTGCTGATGTTAAAGTCGCAAAGAAGAATAAAATTAAAAACATAATAAAGAAAAATTGACCAAATGGTATTTTTGCAAATACTGCTGGAAGGACGATAAACAGTAATCCTGGTCCTTCAGTTGGTTTTACTCCTAATGCGAAAATCGCTGGGAAAATTGCTAATCCTGCAAGTACTGTAACAAAAACAGTTAAACTTACAATAGATGTTGCTGATTTCGCTAAATGTTCCTCTTTCTTTAAATACGAACTATACGTGACCATTACTGAGGCACCTACTGTTAGTGAGAAGAAAGATTGTCCCATCGCGTATAAAATCGTATCTGCTGTAAGCTTTGAAAAATCTGGCTTTAAGAAGAACTCTACTCCAGCAAAAGCACCATCGAGTGTTAACGCACGAACAATAATCGCAATAAATAAAATAAATAATAGCGGCATCATGTACTTACTTGCCTTTTCTATACCTTTCTCTACACCTTTACTTACGACAAAAATTGTACAAAGCATAAAGATAAATTGTGCTCCAATCGCACTTAACGGATTTGAAATCGTTTCACCGAACAATTGTCCATAATCAGCTGCTCCATTCCAGAAACTTCCTGTCACACTATAATATAAATAAAGTAAAATCCATCCACCTACAACACTATAAAAAGATAGTACACTAAAACAAGTAACAACTCCCATACGACCAATCCAAGGATATACTTTGCTATTTGGCACTAGTACTTTATAAGCTGTAACGGCCTCTTTTTGCGTGCTACGTCCAATAACAAACTCCGCTATTAAAAGAGGCATACCTATAAATAAAGTTAATAGTAAAAATACAAGGAAGAATGCGCCTCCCCCGCCATTACCTGCAACATATGGAAATTTCCATATCGCACCAAGACCTACTGCGGCTCCGGCTGCTGCGAGTACAAAGCCTATTTTCGACGTCCATTGCTGTGTTTCTTTCATCATAATTTCTCCTTTTCTGAATATTTAAACTTTTGTTAATTATACACTTTCATTTCATACTCGCACACCTCCTTTAGAAAATAAAAAAGTCCCCTACACGCAAATATGCATGTAGAGGACGATATATGTAATGTAAATACCGTGGTACCACCTCAATTGGATTGATAAATCCCACTTGTTCAAGTACAGGAATAATTCCGATACTCTATCCTTTTAACGGCGGAACCCGGGTTGCCTACTACAATGTTCAACATACCTCTCGCAAGCCCATTCTGTATATTTTATCGTACCGGGCTCCCACCTAACCCCAGCTCTCTGAACGCATCAAATATACGTACTCTTCTTGCTCATCGATTTCATCTATTGAAGTTACTTGTGATTATAAATTATATTTTTATATTTGTAAAGCGCACTTTATCTTTTATTATTTTAAAACCTTTTCCTCTAACTCACGTAAAAAACTTTCTCTTTTCCCCTCATTTTGCACATATACTGATTTCAACACTTCTTGGAGCAATATATTTCGTTCCCTCTTTTCTAACTGTAAATCTTTTAACTTCAACCTTACTTCATATAAAAAATCTAAATACGATTCATATGTCTCATCATATTTATTTGCAATATCATCTCGAATTTTTTTTGCGAGCTTCGGGCTCGCTCCCCCAGTAGAAACTGCTATATTAAGTAAACCACGATGAATCGCTGCCGGAAAATGAACATTACCACTTTCCGGATTTGTAATAATATTTACTAATTGATTCTCAGCGGCATCTTCAGCAACTTGTTCATTTAATATTGAATCACTACTCGCTGCAACAACTAAAAAAGCACTTTTAATATCACTTTTTTCATATTCTCTTTGATACCAACGAATTTTCTTTTCTTCCACAAGTTTTACTAAATTCGCATCTAATTCTGGACTTATCACAACTATATCCGCACCCTGTTTGAGTAAAGGAATAATTTTAAATCCTGCAACTTTTCCCCCGCCAATAACAACAACGCGTTTCTCATTAACTCGCACTGTAAGTGGATACATACTGATCTCCTTTCAATAACTCCGTCGTTTTCTGAATTAACATATCTTGAAACGCTTCATTCTTCCCTAAATATGGACTGATTTTTATCTCTTCCACTTCATATTGGCGCACTTCTTTCTCAATATGTTTCATAAGTAAACCTGTAAATAACAAGTAAGGCAGTACAACGATGTTCTTTTCTTTTCGTTCTACAACTTCCTTTAACTTCTCCTCAAATTTTGGCTCTGCAGCCGCTAAATAACAAACTTCTACTTTTTTAACCTTCTCTTTTGTTTGAAATAAAGAAGCAATCCAGTTTATATCTCTTAATACTTCAGGATCACTGCTCCCTCTTGCAACAAGAAGTAACGTCACTTCATTTTTATCTTCCTGTTCGATGCCACTTCCGCTATACACCGATTTAACAAGTGTTTCTGATACACCAAACGGATTACCATAGGTCACTTTAACATCCGAAAATTGATTAGTTAACTTTTCCAATTCAAAAGGGATATCTTTTTTTACATGACCTGCCGCTAATAAAAAAACAGGGATAGCAATAATCTCAGTGGCCCCACGCTTCACACATGTACGAAAACCATCTTCAATAGAAGGATTCGCTAACTCTAAAAAACAAACTTCTTGAATAGTCGCTTCTATACGGCTCATGCATGATGTAATAAATTGAATCGCCTCTTCTTTCGCTGTCTTCAAACGACTTCCATGACATATATATAAGACGGCTTTCATTTTACAACACTCCACTTACTTGATAAGCATTTTCTGTCTGCTTCTCAAACCAATGAATTTTTTCTCTAAAACGGACAACCTCTCCAATTACAATCATACTCGGATTTTGAATTTGCTCTTTTTTCGCAACATCTACAATTGTCCCTAACGTTCCAACAACTGTGCGTTGCATAGACGTCGTCCCCTGCTCAATAATAGCAGCTAGCGTACTTTTATCTTTTCCATGCTTCATAAGTTGCTCACATATGTAGGGCAAATTACTAACCCCCATATATACCGCTAAAGTCTCTACACCTTTCGCTAAACTTTCCCATTTCACTTCTTCTTCAGCACCTTCTTTCCTATGCCCAGTCACAATAGCAAAACTTGCACTTGCATCACGGTGCGTCACTGGAATGCCCGCATAAGCAGGAGCAGCTATTCCAGCTGAAATACCAGGAATGATTTCAAATGGTACACCTTGCTTTGCTAATGCTTCAGCTTCTTCTCCCCCTCTACCAAACACAAATGGATCGCCGCCCTTAAGCCTCGTTACAACTTTTCCTTTTTTCGCATACTTAATAAGAAACGTGTTAATTGTCTCTTGCTTCATCGTGTGATAATTCGGGAGTTTTCCGCAATAAATTAAATCCGCGTCAGGCTTTGCGTATGAAAGCAGCTCTTTATTCACAAGTCGGTCGTATAAAATAACATCTGCCTTCTCAATACATTTCAACCCTTTAACAGTAATTAAATCTGGATCGCCAGGACCCGCTCCAACAATATAAACCTTTCCCATCATCTCTCCTCATTTCTTCTATTAAAATGAAACTTCCATTCGTATATAAGAATGGAAGTTTTTATTTTTTCGTATTACTGATCTCTACTCATGGATAACAAATGCCCCACCTTTTCGAATCTTCTTTTTTTCAAACAAAGAAATCTCTTTTACCTCTGGCAACGGTAAAAAATGCTTTTCAAGCTCAATCTCCGCAAGCTTAAATGCCTGTTCTTCACTTTGAGCAACAACAACAATCGGAACAATACTATTTACTAACACAGCTTCAAATCGATATAAATCCATATCGTCCCTCCTAAGACGCTATTACTTCTTCTAGCACGTTATTTAACGCTATTTGTAATGTATCTACACCAACACGACCTACAAAATCATAAAATGTTTCGGCTGGTAATTTATTCTCTTTGAAATAACTTATAAATGATGCGAGTACATCAGGTAGATCCTCGCCATCTATTTTTCCTTTTAACTTTTGATTGTAGGCACCGCCATCTAACAATGTTCCACCTACGTATATTTCAAACGCTTCAACAATACCTTTTTCCTTCGTTTTCATTTTCACCCCTTGTAACCCAATGTCAGCAATTTGACGTTGACCACATGAATTCGGGCAGCCTACCATATGAATTCGAACTGGAACATCGAGTGCAATTTGTGTATCTAAGTATTCTGCAATTTTTCGTAATCTTTCTTTCGTTTCTACTAGTGCAAGATTACAATATTCAATACCGGTACATGAAACCGCATGACCAATAAATGATTTCGGGCTAGCAGATATCGCTTCAAACAGCGGTTCACTAAGTAATCCTTTTACATTTTCTGGAGGAACGTTCGGAATAATGAAGTTTTGCGAGTTACATGTACGAATTTGTCCATTTCCATATTGCTTTGCGATTCTTGCAATCTCAAACATTTCTTCTGCATGTAAACGACCTACCGGTACATTAAAACCTACATATTTTAATCCCTTTTGTTTTTGGTCTTGAACACCATAAAAATAGCCTGCATTCCATCCTTTGAGTGCACTTTCCCCTTTACTTTGTAAAGGCCCTGTATACTCTATTAGTTTCTCTTTAAATTTCTCTGCTCCCCAGTCCGCAACAAGAAATTTCAACCGAGCTAAATGACGTTTTTCACGATATCCAAAATCACGGAATATAGTAGCAATCGCAATCGCCACCGCCTTCACTTCTTCTGGTAAAACGAATACATCTAATTCATCAGCTAAATACGGTCGAGCTGATAATCCTCCACCTACTTTTATATGAAAACCAACTTTTTTCTCACCATCTATTTCTTTCGTTGCAGGCGTAAATGCAACACAGTTAATTTCTGCGTTTGCTGAATTATAAATATTAGAACTAATAGACATTTTAAATTTACGTGGCAAGTTAGAAAACTCTTCATTATGTTGGAAGTAATCATATACTTCTTTTACAATATGCGTTGTATCGAATAGTTCATTTGCATCAATACCAGCAAGCGGATTACCTGTAATATTCCGCGTTATATCACCACAAGCCCCCGCTGAAGATAACCCAACTCTTGCTAATCTTTTAAAAATATCTGGAATTTGCTGAATTTCTAACCAGTGAAACTGAATCGCCTGTCTCGTCGTAATATCTATTACATTACGTCCATAATCTTCAGCGATAGAAGCAAGTACTTCTGCCTGTGCATTTGTAATAATCCCTGACGGAATATTTACCCGCATCATAAAATAACCAGCTTCTTTCGGTCTTTGTAAATACAAGCCTGCCCATTTAAAGGCATCCCACTCTTCTTTCGGAATAGATTCGAAACCATTTTCCGCATAGTAAGGAATATCATTAAAAATTTCTAAGCCATCTTTTTCTAATTTATTTTTCTCGGTCTGATTTAATTTTTCATTGTTAGCCCATACTTTTTCATAACTCATTGTTTATCCCCCTATATAAAACTACGCTCTTGTAAGTACTTCACGATTTGTTCTGCACATTCTTCAATAGAATATTTGTGCGTTTCTACAATTAATTCCGCCTGCTCTGGCTCTTCATAAGGCGAATCAATACCTGTGAAATCCTTAATATCACCTTTTCTTGCCTTTTTATAAAGTCCTTTCGGATCACGTTTCTCACACTCTTCAATCGGACACTTCACAAAAATTTCAATAAATTCATCTGCCGCTAATAAATCTCTTACTTGTTTGCGGTCTACTCGAAATGGTGAAATAAATGCTGTAAGGACAACTGCTCCTTGGTCTACAAATAACTTTGCCACTTCGCCAATACGTCTTATATTTTCCATGCGATCACTTTCAGAAAATCCTAAGTCTTTATTTAAACCGTGGCGAATGTTATCCCCATCCAGCACATAATTTCCAATATTCTTTTCAAACAGTTTACGAGCGACCGCATTCGCTACTGTAGATTTACCCGAAGCTGATAAACCAGTAAACCAAATTACAAAACTATGATGTCCATTCTTCACTCTTCTCTCATCTTTTGAAACCGAAGCTGTATGCCAAGTAATATTCGTATCCATCTCGTTCTCTCCCTATTCTGTTACTACTTCTTTTTTCAAGCCTTTAATTAGCACTTCCACTACTTCTTTACGACTAAATGTACTTGGCGGAATCTCACCGTTTCTTAATAATTCTCTTACTTTCGTACCCGATAAAATAACATGATCTTCTTTTCCGTGCGGACATGTTTTCGTTGAAGCCATCGCTTCACATTTCGTGCAGTAAAAACTATGCTCAAAGAATAGTGGTGTAATTCCTAACTCTTCTATCGTAAAATTTGTGAAGATTTCTTGCGCTTCATACGTTCCGTAATAATCTCCTACTCCAGCATGATCACGCCCTACTATAAAGTGGGTACATCCAAAATTCTTTCTTACTAACGCATGAAATATCGCTTCCCTTGGTCCTGCGTAACGCATGGCAGCAGGAAATACACTTAAAAAGACACGATTTTTCGGATAATAGTTTTGAAGAAGTACTTCATAGCTTTCCATTCTTACATCAGCAGGAATATCATCCGATTTCGTTTCTCCAACGAGCGGATTTAAAAAGAGACCATCTACAATTTCAAGAGCAGATTTTTGAATATACTCATGGGCACGATGTACCGGGTTTCTCGTTTGAAATCCGACCACTGTTTTCCACCCACGTTTTTTAAATGCTTCCCTCGTTTCAATTGGGTCTAAATGATAAGAAGGAAATTGATTATTTTCAAAGCGTTTTGTTAGAATAATAGTTCCTCCAACGTAAACGTTTGGTCGTTCATATAATTTTTTCACTCCTGGATGAGCCTCATCCGTTGTTTTATATACAAGTAACGCTTCTTTTTCTTTATCTGGTACAAAAATATCTTCTATTTGAATGACACCGTATATATTTCCATTGTTGACAAGCTTTACTTCCTCTCCAGCCTTCAGGCTTTCTGCGACTTTTTCTGTTACCGGTAATGTAATCGGTATACTCCACACACTACCATTTGCTAAACGAAGCGTTTCTACAACAGAATCATAATCTTCCTTCCCTAAAAAACCAGTAAGGGGGCTATATCCACCTGTCGCCAATAGTTCTAAATCACTTAACGCAATATTGTCTAATTTAATTTCTTTTTCAATTTGTGATACATCATATGTCTCATCTATACGGTTTACTAATTCGTTTACTATGCTCATTTTTCTATATCCTCTCTTAGCTTTATTTCAAGATTCATCTTATTGGTAATGAAGACCACATTCAGTTTTCACTTTTCCAGCCCATCTACCATCTCTTGAATCGCCACCATCCCCTACAGGTAACGTACATTTCTCACACCCAATACTTGGATAGCCAACATCATGCAACGGGTTATACGGCAAGCTATGTTTGTATACATATCGCCAAACTTCTTTCCACGTCCAATGAATGAGTGGACAAACTTTAATAGATTGAAAACGATGATCTTGATTTATAAACTTTGTATGCTTACGTGTTTCTGATTGTTCCCTTCTTAAGCCCGATATCCATGCTTTTTCCACGACTAATGATTTTTCTAAAGGTAAAATTTTTCTAATCTTACAACAAAGATTCGGATTGCTCTCCCACAGTTTTTCACCATGCAACTTCGCCTGTTCATCAAGTGTAAGTTCTGGCTGTTTTTCTATAATATTCAATGAAGGAAATCGTTCCCGCACTTTTCGAATTAATTCATACGTTTCTTGAAAATGAACATTTGTATCCAAAAATACAACTTTAGCAGATGGATTTACTTGGTTTATAATGTGCAGCAATACCATACCTTCCACCCCAAAGCTACATGCGTAGACAACCTCATCTTTATATTCTTTATAAGCCCAATTTAATACTGATAACGCACCTTTTGTTTCATCTTCTTCCGAAAACGAAACAACATTTTCTTCCCACGTTTCATACGTCAACATGTTTTTTCCCCCTGTAAAAGCAAAAAGACGGTTTTAACCTAATGAAAATAGGTTAAAACCGCCTCTAGTTTTTCTAGTCAGCGCTTTTCACTTTAAACGTACTTTTTCACTTTTCTCTAACTGAATTACTTTTCCATCTTGCACAACAATTGTAATTGAACCATATTTCATATCAGCAAGCATCGCTTCAATCTTCTCGGATACTTCATCAAAATGTTCCCGTACACTCACGCGAACAGCCCCCCTTTTTATTCATAAAAAAAATCTTTCCCATTTCGAAAAGACTGTTCGGTAATATATTTTACCTTATCTTTCAAAATGGATCCCATTTTGCTGGATTTAGCACCTTGCTTTCTATAAGCAGGTTGCCGAGCTTCTTCGGGCCAGTTCCCTCCGCTTCTCTTGATAAGCTTTGTATTTGTATTTTATCACAATTCTGATTTTTTTCAATCCTAGTTTTCCGATATATTTTAATTATTTTATTTTATAAAAAAGGAATTGTCCATTCGAACAACTCCTTTTCCTATTTAGACAAGCTCTTTAATACGTATGCGATCGTTCCCAATAATATTTTCATATGTTTCGCGTTCCACAACTACTTGCGATGTTCCGCCTTTTGCAAAGACAACGGCTGGTCTTCGAATCCGATTGTAATTATTCGCCATCGAGTACCCGTATGCTCCTGTACAGGAAACTGCTAGTAAATCAGAAGCAGCGACTTTCGGTAAATGAATATCCCAAATCAACATATCTCCACTCTCACAGCATTTCCCAGCAATCGAAACGAGTTCCTCATTCTCATCATTCCCTCGATTCGCTAACATCGCTTCATAACGCGCACTATATAAAGCAGGTCTTAAATTATCTGTCATTCCACCATCGACTGATACATATTTCCGAATACCAGGAATATCTTTCACAGATCCAACTGTATAAATTGTTGTCCCAGCATCACCTACAATGCTACGGCCTGGCTCAATCCATATTTCTGGCAATGGATATTCACATACAGTAAATTGTTCTCTCACTGCACTTGTTACAGCTCGCACATATGTCTCAAGAGTTAATGGTGTATCTGACTCTGTGTAACGTATTCCAAATCCCCCGCCTACATTTAACACTTTTACTACATAGTTTGTTTGCTCTCTCACTTCTTCTAAAAATTGGCGAAGAACTTCAATTGCTCGAACAAAACCAGCTGTTTCAAATATTTGCGACCCAATATGTGAATGGATCCCTAGCACATTATAATTTGATTTTTGTAAAGCAAATCCAATTGCCTGCATCGCTTGACCGTTTGAAACACCAAATCCAAATTTCGAATCATCTTGACCTGTTGTAATATATTCATGTGTGTGCGCCTCTACTCCAGGCGTTACACGAATTAATATGTTCACAAATTTCCCATGTTGCATCGCTAAATCGTGTAAAACTTCTAATTCAAAGAAATTATCTACGACAAAACAACCGATATTCGCCTGAAGAGCCATCACTATTTCTTCTTCTGTTTTATTATTTCCATGAAAATGAATACGTGATGCCGGAAATCCTGCTTGGAGCGCAGTATATAATTCTCCCCCAGAAACAACGTCTAATGACATACTCTCTTCACGAGCTACTCGGCACATCTCCATGCACAAGAACGCCTTGCTTGCATATGCTACTTGATAAGAGAAACCACTTTCTTTAAAAGCACGATGAAATGCTCGGCATTTTCCTCGAATAGACTCTTCATCGTATACATAAAGTGGTGTTCCGTATTGCTTTGCTAGCTGCGTCGTATCGCACCCTCCAATTTCTAAGTGTCCTTGCCCATTAATTCGGCTTGTGCCGTGTAAATACATTTAAATTCCTCCCTTATTTCCTCTAAAACTCATAACCCCAATCTTCTATTCATTGCAGCACGCTTTTAGATAGACAAAAAACGCGCGGAACAATGTTCACACGCGTTTCTTATTAGGAAAAATATATATTGAAAAAATAAACGAGTTGTTATCTCCTCAAAATAAGAAACCGCATCAACATCTCCAAATAGCTCTCCATAAAATAAATCTTATGACAGTACTACATTTATTCAATGCAGTCCCAATATATGAATAAGATGGTTATTCTTATATTTCGGCAATAGTCCCTTTCAACCTATGATCACAGATTCCATTAAATCTCCCATAGCTTACTCTTTCCTATCGCGGCCTCTACCTTTGAGAGTAGATGAGGTAAGTCTATTTAATTTTCAAACATCTAATTGTTGCTATTAACAATACCAAAGGACCATTTTATTTGTCAAACAATTTTTTATATTGTTTTTTTACAGTTTAGTTTCGTATCATTTGGTAAGCGCTTTACTGAAATCTTTGTCACTTCCCATTCGCCTTCTTCGTTATTAAATGTAATCGTTACCTTCTCAAATGGTGGAGCAATTTTCCCAGCAACACGTTCATACTTTGTCACTTCAATACTTGCTTGAAATAAATATGTACCGCTATACACTTTTTTTAAACTAATAATTTTAGGACATTGATAAGGTTTCAAACTTCCATATTGTTTTTCAATTGCTTTATTTATTTTTGGAAATAAAACAGAATAAAGTGCATCTTCCATAAGAGGTGCATCATATTGGGCTACCGACACACTCGGTGAAGTAAAAAGTATAACACTACTGCATGCTATAAAATATAATAATTTTCGCATTATAACCTCCGTATAATCACGCGATTCTTTCTGCGTACGATAATTATCATACATAGAAATTCTGTTTTATTGTCTCCCACCACTCTTTTTCTACTCGATTATTATAAAAAAGCCCACAACCTTCTTTTATTTTCGTATAATGATACTCATAGTATAATAATCATAATAACAAAGGACTGTTCGTATATATAAAATGAGTCGTTAAGCAAACTGACTCACAAGAACTGTCATGCTTTTTAGGAGAGGAGTATATTATGCTACAACATCTGTTTCCAAAACTGCGATTTGCACTCGTTGCAGTCGTTTTACTATGGATTAAAACATATATTGTGTACAAGCTAGCATTTGATATTAAAATTGATAATTTCTTTGAAGAATTCATGCTTTTTATCAATCCACTAGCTGCGTTACTTTTATTTTTCGGCTTAGCTTTACTTGCATCTAAGCACCGAAACCGAATTATAATTGGAATCAGTTTTATACTGTCATTTATTTTATTTGGAAACGCAATGTTTTATGGGTTCTATAACGATTTCGTTACTTTCCCGGTTTTATTCCAAACAAACAATATGGCTGATTTAGGGACAAGTATAAAAGAACTCTTTACGTACAAAACATTACTTTTATTTGCAGATGCAATTATTTTAATGTTTATTTCACGTAAATTCCCATCATTTGGCGACAAAACACCACTTTCCCGCTCAGAGAAGCGAACTTTCTTTAGCGGTGTAACAGCTTTATTAGCACTACAAATTGTTGTATCAGTTATTTATAAACCACAAATGTTCTCGCACTCATTTGACCGTCAAACTGTCGTGAAGAATTTAGGTTTATACACATACCATCTATTTGATATTACGCTTCAATCCAAGTCTTCAGCTGAGCGTGTATTTGCAAGTGGGGATGGGTTTTCTGAAATTAAAAACTATACAGACTCAAAAGACAAACAAGTTGATAAAAACTTATTTGGAGCTGCAAAAGGTAAAAATGTAATTTTAATTTCAATGGAATCTACACAAAACTTTGTTATTAATAAAAAAATAAATGGAAAAGAAATTACACCATTTTTAAATGAATTTATTAAGGATAGTTTCTATTTCGATAACTTCTATCATCAAACTGGACAAGGCAAAACTTCTGATGCTGAATTTATCGTTGAAAACTCACTTTATCCGCTAGATCGTGGTTCTGTATTCTTTACTCATGCAACAAATGAATACACAGCGACACCAGAACAATTAAAGAAATACGGATATTCTTCTGCCGTCTTCCATTCAAACGATAAAACGTTTTGGAATCGGGATGTAATGTATCCTGCGCTTGGATATGATCGTTATTTTAATTTAAATGATTACGCAGGAACGGAGCAAATGTCTGTCGGTTGGGGATTAAAAGATAAAGAGTTCTTTGAACAATCTATTCCAAAGTTAAAATCTTTACCGCAACCGTTCTATACAAAATTTATTACATTAACAAATCATTTTCCGTTTCTTCTAAATCCGGAAGATCAATATGTTGATGAATTCAACTCGGAAAGTGGTGTTGTAAACCGCTACTTCCCAACTGTTCGTTACACAGATGAAGCTCTTAAATTATTTATTCAACAATTAAAAGAAGAAGGATTATATGATAATTCCGTTATTGTCATTTATGGTGATCATTACGGTATTTCCGAAAACCATAACACAGCTATGGCACAGTTCCTAGGAAAAGATACTATTACACCATTCGATTCTATGCAATTACAACGAGTCCCTCTTATTATTCATGTGCCTGGCCAAGAAGGAAAAGTTGTTTCTAAAGTATCCGGTCAAATTGATATTAAGCCAACGCTCCTTCATTTACTTGGTATTAAAACAAATAAATCCGTTGAATTTGGAACTGACTTATTTATTAAAGAGAAAGACCCGCTTATGGTAATGCGTGATGGTAGCTTTGTTTCTGAAGAGTATGTTTATACAAAAAATATGTGCTACAAAAGAAGTACGGGTGAAGAAGCTGACATGACGCTATGTCAGCCGTATATTGAAAAAGCAAAAACAGAATTAAAATTCTCCGACAAATTAATTTATGGAGATTTATTACGCTTCGATCCTAATAATCGATATAAAACTGGAACGATGGCAACGAAATTTGAATAGTAAAGGAAGCAACTTTATACAAGTTGCTTCCTCTTTTTATTTTCACTTAATTTTCAAACCATCCTTCTATGAAATCTTTCACAAATTGGTAATTTCTTTCGTATGAGGAATAAATTTATGGTATGATAAAATAAGTAAACTTTCATACACTAATTAAGAATTTATTACAGAAAGCAAGGGATCAGATTTTGTATAGAGCAGCTATTCCAAACTTATTTACGCTCGGAAATTTATATAGCGGATTTTTATCAATCGGCTATGCATCTTTAGGATATTATAAATCAGCTGCTATTTTAGTACTTATCGGGATGATGTTAGATAGTCTTGATGGTCGTGTTGCTCGTTTATTACGTGTTGATTCACAAATGGGAAAAGAGCTCGACTCGCTTGCAGATGTCGTAACATTTGGTGCAGCACCAGCTGTTTTAATGTATTACACATCTTTCTCAAACTACGGAATCATCGGATTATACATAGCGGGATTATTCCCTCTTTTCGGAGCATATCGTTTAGCACGATTTAATGTAACACCATCTTCTACTTCAATGAAATATTTCACTGGAGTACCGATTACAGCAGCGGGAGGGCTTGTTGCTTTCTTAACATTATTTTCACATACCATTCCAAAAATCGTTCTTATTACCGTATTTGTAACGTTCGCATTTTTAATGGTGAGCCGCATTCGTATCCCAAGTTTAAAAGATGTACCAATTCCACGATATAGCATCATTATTACACTATTTTTAGTTGGAATCATTATTACAATGTATCAAACAGGATTTGGAAATTTTTCTGTTTTCTTATTCATTGCCATTCCACTATATATTTTGTACATGTTATCTCAATTCATTAGACAAAGACCGTCTAAAAAAGCGAATAAAGAAAAATAAGAAAACCTTCCAAGTCCGGAAGGTTTCTTTTTATTTTGTAACTAATACCTTTTGATTTACAGGTGTTACTGGCTCTTCGCCGTTTAATACAGCTAAAATATTTCTGACAGCCATTTCAGCCATCGCATCACGAGTTTCAAATGTTGCATTCCCTACATGTGGAGCAAGTACTACATTCTTTAATTCTTTTAGCTCTTCTGTAATTTTCGGTTCAAATTCAAACACGTCAAGAGCTGCTCCTTCAATTTCATTTGTTTTTAATGCATGAGCAAGTGCTGCTTCATTCATAATTGGTCCACGTGAAGCATTTACAATATACGCTGTTTTCTTCATCATTTTAAACTGCTCTTCATCAATCATATGATGTAATTTTGGATTATAAGCACAGTTAATTGTAATAAAGTCTGCTGTTTGTAATAATTCTTCCAACGTCACATACGTTGCTCCCAGTTCACTTTCAGCTTCAAGCTTACGATTTGGCCCTGTATATAAAACATCCATTCCAAATGCTTTCGCACGTTTTGCAACAGCCTTCCCAATTTCTCCAAGACCTATAATTCCGATTGTCTTACCATGAACTTCTCGTCCTAAGAAAAATAACGGTGCCCATCCGTTAAATCCAGTCGTACGACATAACGTATCCCCTTCAGGAATTCTACGCGCCGCTGCTAAAAGAAGTGCAAATGTTAATTCTGCAGTCGCTTCCGTTGATACTTTCGGTGTATTCGTAACTGCAATTCCTTTTTCGCCCACATACGTGTAATCAATATTGTCGTAACCAGCACCATAGTTTGCAACAATCTTTAAATGAGGCGCTGCATCAATAACTTCTTTTGGCACCTTTGTCGAAAGTAAACTTAACAATGCATCTTTATCTTTTACACGCTCTGTTAATTCATCTATAGAAATTAACTCCTCTTTATTGTACATTTCTACATTATGATCTTTTAATAGTTCTAATCCAATTTCCGGAATTTTTCCCGCTACTAATATTTTTGCCACTACTAACACCTCTTCTATAGAAAATAAGACATCTCTTATATTTCATTGTAAGAAATCCACATATAAAAACCAAGGAATTTGATTATAGTTTTGAAAATCGACACTTTTCCATGAAAAAAGAGGAGATGCAACTCTCCCCTTTTCTTACGCTTTTTCCTGCGATTCTTTTCCGAGCTTCACATCAATAGTTCCTTCTGCAACCGTATCGCTAATTTGCTCCTCAATAACCGATTGAGATGCAGCATTCGTTTCAGAAGTATAAGCTTGTTGCTGTGCACCTTGTACATTTTGTTTATTTTGTTGTTTCGCCATTTCTTACCCTCCTTTTCATTCTTTCTTATTTTGAACAAAAAGGACCGTTTTCATCAAAAAATTGCGTTTCATTTTGAATTTGTTACTTCTTCTTCAAGCGACCTCATTACTCTTGCTCGCTTCGTAAATGTTGCAACCTGAGTAACACCGTGAGCTCGTAATGTTTGTACATTTTCTTGTACATAATTCCCTAAATCATTTGGGTAATGGGCATCCGAAGAAATCGTAATTGGAACACCATACTTAGCTAATACTTGTAAATATAGTGGACTTGGGCACATTTCACGAACAGGATAACGATAGTATAATCCTGCATTTATTTCTGTTGCCGTATTCGTTTCTACTAACGCACAGGCAATTTCCTCATAATAAGAAAGCTGTTCATTCTCATCCAATCGATAATTAAATACCTTTATATTATCAAGATGAGCGATAATATCAAATAACTCGGTACGAATCGCACTCTCAACTGTTTTAAAAAACATATCATATAATGCGCGTAGGTCATGCACCTCAAAATATTCTTTCGTATCTGGATTATCAAATCCCCAGCCATTTAGAAAATGAACGGAACCAATTACATAATCAAAGTCTCCTAGCGCTAATAATTCTTTTAACTCTCCTTCACAACCAATAAAATAATCCGCTTCAATTCCAAGTTTAAGTGTGACACCTCTTTTCCCCCATCGTTCTTTCGCCTCTTCAATTGCCTTTGTAAAATCATACAGTGAAACTACCCTTACTTGATCCAACCATTCTTTCTGTATACGACCGAGCTTAGAATCACTAATATCTACATATTTTTCATAATATCCTTTTGCTTCATGAAAACGATATAGATGATCAACAATTCCCACTTCTTTTATTCCTTTTCGTACAGCTTCTTCTAAATATAGATCTATCCATTCTGTTGTAAATGGCCCTTCCTTCACACGCTTTTGCAAACGCTCTTGTGTTTTCATAAGCCAATCAATAGAATGTCTTTCTTGAAGCGGTTCATAACATTCCAACGCTTCATTTATTTTAGCAAGCCATCCTATTGAATACGGTCCTTCTTCTAAGTGAAGATGATAATCTACTTTCATATACATTCCCCCTTATAATGTATCTATTTCCCTTCTATCCCCAACTCTCGAAAGCTTTCCATTTCGTTCTTTCACCTCTCGCATGACATCTTCCAATGCAATATTTTTTTCAGCTAATAAAACGAAACAGTGATAAAATACATCAACCATTTCTTTCACTACTTCTTCTTTATCATTATTTTTACATGCGATAATTACTTCAGCACACTCTTCACCAATCTTCTTTAAAATTTTATCTTCTCCTTTTGAAAATAAATAATTTGTATACGATTCAGGAAGTGGGCTTCCCTTTCGTTCTTCAATTGTTTTATACAGCAACTTAAAGGCATTTTCCATATGTATCCCCCTATATAATTTGATAGTGAAAACATGTCTTCTCTCCCGTATGACAAGCAGGTCCTACTTGTTTCACATTCACAACAATTGAATCTTGATCACAATCTAAATATAAAGATTGCACATATTGAACATTCCCTGATGTTTCCCCCTTATTCCATAACGACTGCCTCGAACGAGAATAAAACCATGTTCTTTTCGTCTCTAACGTTTTTTCATATGCTTCTTCATTCATATAAGCTAGCATTAAAACGTCTTTCGTACCTTCTTCGATGACAATTGCCGGTATTAATCCTTTTGAAAAATTAGGTTTCATAACCGCACCTCAATATTTGCATCTCTTAATTTTCGCTTTACACTATGCACTGTCGCCTCACCATAATGAAAGATGGATGCCGCTAACGCTGCATCAACTGTTGTCTTTTGAAAAACTTCTATAATATGATCCGTATGACCACAGCCCCCTGATGCGATGACTGGAATAGAAACACTTTTTGAAATTTCTTCTGTTAAACGAAGGTCATATCCGCTTTTCGTTCCATCTGCATCCATACTCGTTAACAAAATTTCACCTGCCCCAAGTTTAACAACACGATTCGCCCATTCTATGGCATCCATTCCTGTGTCAACTCTTCCGCCGTTGACGTATACGTTCCATTTATCTTCTGCTACTTTTCTAGCGTCAATTGCCACGACAATACACTGTGATCCAAAGTGTTCTGCGCCCTCTTCTATTAGCTTCGGGTTTCGCACTGCCGCTGAGTTTATTGAAACTTTGTCTGCTCCAGCTCTTAGTAAATTGTACATATCTTTCACACTTGAAATCCCCCCGCCAACCGTAAGAGGAATAAATACTTTAGCTGCTGTTTTTTCTACAACATCTATAATCGTTTTTCTTCCTTCATGAGTCGCTGTAATATCTAAAAATACGATTTCATCTGCCCCTGCCACGTTATATGCTTCAGCTATTTCAACCGGATCACCGACATCTTGTAATCCTATAAAATTTACACCCTTTACGACTCGCCCTTCTTTCACATCTAGACATGGAATAATTCGTTTCGCTAACATAACTTCGTTACCTGTAACACTTCTTCTAAATCAATCGTTTTCTCGTAAAGCGCCTTTCCAATTATGACACCATATATATTCATATCATTTAACTTTTTCACATCTTGAATAGATGCCACTCCTCCAGAGGCAATGAGACGAATGCCCACACTTTTTTGAAGTAACGCCAATTGTTCAAAATTTGGCCCTGCAAGCGTCCCGTCTTTCGAAATGTCTGTAAACACAATCGTTTGAACACCTAAACTTTCCATTTGTTTCGCTAAACTAATATAAGAAATTTCAGACAGATCAAGCCAACCTCTCGTTGCTACGAAACCATTTTTCGCATCAATTCCAACAATGATTTTCTCTTTATATAGACGAACTGCTTCCTCTAAAAATGACTTATCATAAAGAGCTGCTGTTCCTAAAATCACTTTTTCTACACCTACTGACAATAACTTCTCCACCGCTACAAGTGAACGAATTCCTCCTCCCACTTGCACAGGAATACGTACCGCCTTGCAGATTTTTTCAATGACGGGCAAATTTAACGACTCGCCAGCAATTGCACCGTCTAAATCAACAATGTGTAGTATTTCCGCTCCAAGCTTTTCAAATATGATTGCCTGCGCTACCGGATCTTCATTCATCACCGTTTCTTTACTAAACTCTCCTTGATAAAGTCTAACGCATCGTCCTTCTTTTAAATCGATAGCTGGGAAGATTTCCATGCTTCTACCACCCCTTGAAAATTTTTTAATATTTGCATGCCAATTTCACCACTTTTTTCTGGATGAAACTGTGCACCAAATACATTTCCTTTCGCTACAAACCCTGGTACTTGCATTCCATAATCACTTACTCCGCATACAATTTCATCTGGACAATCCGCGTAATATGAGTGAACATAATACACGAAAGAACCATCCACTAATCCATTCCAAAGCGGAAATTCTCTTTCCTTCCTTAATTCATTCCATCCCATATGAGGAATTTTATACGAAACTTTTAACTTACGAATTTCCCCTGGTAGTAAACCTAACCCGCTACAATCTTTTAGTTCCTCACTTCGTTCAAATAAAAGCTGCATGCCCAAACATATACCGAGGAGTGGTTTTCCTATATCACAAACCTCTTTTAGTACACACACTAAATCTCTTTCTTCTAATACGTCCATCGCTTTCGGAAATGCACCTACTCCCGGTAAAATCACGCCATCGCTTCTCAATATCTCTTTTTTATTACTCGTTACAATGTACTCTGCGCCAATATATTTTAATGCTTGCTCTACACTGCGAATATTCCCCATTCCATAATCTATAATGGCAATCAATTACAACATCCCTTTCGTTGAATTTACACCAGTAATGTTGGCATTTTTTTCGACCGCTTCTCTAAGCGCTCTACCAAAAGCTTTAAATAATGCTTCAATTTTGTGATGCGTATTACTTCCGTATAGAACGCGCGCATGTAATGTAATATTGGCAGCATGTGCAACTGCTCTAAAAAATTCTTCCGTCAATTCTGTATCAAAATCCCCAAGCTTCGGATTTGTTAATTCCCCTTGAAATACACAATATGAGCGTCCACTTATATCAATTGCGACAAATCCTAAAGATTCATCCATCGGTACATACGCAGAACCGTAACGATTAATTCCCTCTTTGTTTTGCAATGCTTCTTTCAAGCAATTTCCGAGTACAATTCCAACATCTTCAACGGTGTGATGTGCATCGACAAATACATCACCTTCTGCTTCAACTTGCAATCCAAATCTTCCATGTCTAGCAAATAAAGTAAGCATATGATCGAAAAAACCAACCCTCGTTTGAATAGATACATTTGTACTTTCATCAAGCTGCAAACTTAATTTAATTTTTGTTTCTGTCGTCTCACGTACTTGACTGGACTGACGCATTATTGTTCCTCCTCAAACCTTATTTGGATTGCTCTCGCATGTGCATGTAACCCTTCTTTATTTGCAAGCTCTACAATATGATGCTGTACATTTTTTAATGCTTCCTCCGTATAAGAAATAAAACTTGATTTTTTCACGAAATCATCGACTGATAACGGAGAAAAAAATCTTGCCGTTCCGCTCGTTGGTAATACATGATTCGGTCCCGCTAAATAATCCCCGAGCGGTTCAGGTGCATATGACCCAAGGAAAATAGAACCTGCATGTTTCACATAATCTAGAGCATTCATCGGTTCTTTTATATGTAACTCTAAATGTTCTGGAGCAATTTCATTTGATAACTTTAGCGCCTCCTCTAAAGAAGGAACGATAAAGATGGCTCCATTTCTATTTATTGATTCACGTGCAATTTCAATTCTTGGTAACGTTTCTAACTGTCTTTCTACCTCTTTTTCTACTTCTTTAGCTAGTTCTATATTCGTTGTAATACAAATCGCCGTTGCTCTCTCATCATGCTCTGCTTGCGATAATAAATCCGCTGCGATATATTTTGCATTACCTGTTTCATCCGCGACAACTACAATTTCTGATGGACCAGCAATCATATCGATATTTACTATTCCGTATACTTCTCGTTTCGCTAGAGCGACGTACAAATTTCCCGGTCCAACTATTTTATCCACTTTCGGAATCGATTCCGTCCCGTATGCTAAAGCAGCAATTGCTTGTGCGCCACCTATCGTATAAATTTCATCTACTCCCGCAAGATCTGCAGCAGCTAATATATGCGGATCAATTCCTCCTTTCCTCGGCGGTGTTACCATTACAATCTTTTTCACACCTGCGAGTTTCGCCGGCAATACATTCATTAATACTGAAGAAGGATATGAGGCTGTCCCACCCGGTACATATACACCTACATTTTCTAACGGCCGAATGAGTTGCCCTCTAATTATCCCTTTACTTTCACAATCGAATATTGAGTGCTTCTTTTGCTTTTCGTGATACGAAACAACGTTTTTCTTCGCCTCTTTTAAAGCTTCTAAAAATGAATTCTCTACAAACATACTCGCTTGCTGTATTTCTTCTTCACTTACACGAAAATCTTTCATCTCTACACCATCAAACTTTTTTGTATAGAAAGATAAAGCCTCATCTTTCCCTTCCCTTACATGTCTAATGATTTCTCTTACACTTCTTTGAACAGTTTCTTCTATTATATTAGCGTTTTCTCTTAGCACTTTTATTTTAGATAATGCCTCCTTAAATTCTTCATAAATGATTTCCATTTTAAATCCTCCTATTTCCTTGATAAGATTTCTTGCTCCATCATATTTATAATGCTGAATATTTCGTCTTTTTTAGTTTTTAAGGCTGCCTTATTTACAATCATCCGAGCCGATATAAAGTACATTTCCTCAAATACAATGAGTCCATTCTCTTGTAATGTTTTTCCTGTTTCAACAATATCTACAATCGCATCTGCCAATCCAAGAAGAGGAGCGATTTCTACAGAACCTTCTATCTTAATAATTTCTACATCCTCTCCCTTATCATGATAATAAGTAGAAGTAATATGGGGGTATTTCGTAGCGATTCTTTTCTTCCGGTAACTCTTCGGATTATACGTAGGAATAGAAGCAACACAAAACTTACAAATCCCCACTCCTAAATCCAGCATTTCATAAATATCTTTCTCGTTTTCCATTAAAATATCTTTTCCAACGATGCCAATATCAGCTACCCCATGTTCTACATAAGTAGCAACATCAATCGCTTTTACTAAAATAAATGAAACATTTGTATTTTTACTTTGAAATACAAGCTTCCGACCTTTATTTTTGAGCTCGGAACAATCAATTCCAATCTGCTCAAAAAGTGGAATGACATGTTTTTCTAATCTTCCTTTCGTTAACGCAATTTGAATGTTACGCATGAAGCCTCTCCTTCTTTCTGGACTACCCATTTCTCATTCCATACATATTCCACTAAGTATTCATTCTTTGCCTCAACGACCGTTCCTATTTTATTTTTTCTTGCAAATTGAAAGGTATCGCTTAAATTAGAGAATAGAGATAACCAAGCATTTTTCCCATCCTTTCGAAGTAAATTTCGTAGCCTTTCTGCTTCCGCTAATCTATTTAACTCATAATGAATCACAATATCAATTTGATTTCGTTCATATGGTTCTTGCTGCTCTTGCAGCGCCTTCACAATTTGATTTACTTGTACCGCGAGTCCAACAGCTGGCAGCATTTCTCCAAAATTCCCAATTAGCTCATCGTACCTTCCGCCACTAACGATTTCTTCTCCAATTTCATATATATATCCTTTGAAAATAACACCCGTATAGTAATCTAAGTGTTGAATCATGCCCAAATCAATTGATATGTAAGAACCATATCCTAACATTTCAATTGTTTCATACATTTCTTTTACTCTTGCAATTGCCATTTTCATTTCATTACTTGAAGCAAGCTTTTCTGCTTCCTCAATAACTTCTAAATTTCCAAATAGCCTTGGCAATTTCTCAAGTAATCTTACTGTCTCATCGCATCGATCTAATTTCTTTTCTCCGATAAAATTTGAGAGGGCTGCATAATTTTTACTTTCTATATACGTTCTAAGTACCCTTTCTTCTTCATCCTGGATGGAGAGTTTTTTTACAATACATTTATATAACTGTACTTGCCCAATCTCAATTGTAAAAGATTGCACCTTCAACTTTTGAAGTGCTTGAATGACACTTATTACACATTCAATTTCAGCTCTTACATTATCAATCCCGATAACTTCAATACCACTTTGTACGATTTCATTATATTTTCCAGAATGGGATTCATTCGCTCGAAATACATTCCCGCTATACGTCACTTTAAGTGGCGTATCCCATCTCTGTGTTCCAATAACTCTCGCTAAAGGAATTGTCATATCTGGACGTAAAACGATAATCCTTCCCTTTTCATCAAAAAATTTATACATCTTCTCTTCATCTATCGGTCTATTTTGAAATGCAAAAACATCATAAAATTCAATTGTAGGTGTTCTTATTTCCTCATAACCTCTCTCTAAAAAAGTAAGCCTTAATTTTTGTTCTACTTCTTCAATTAACGTACATTCTTCGAATAAATAATCTCTCGTTCCATTCGGGTTTGCTCGTTTCCATTTTGTCATCTAAATTTTCACACCTTTCCCCTTCTAATGTATGCCTATTTCATTCCCCTAAGCCGAAAATAAAAAGAGCCTTGTAGACAAAATACCTACAAGGCTCTTCAGTAGAGTGTAGGTACAACGGGAATAACCCTTGTACCTACACGTTTTCACGCTAGGTTCAAGGGTTTCATGTATGATGATGTAGTTGTGTAAGCATTGTAATAGATTGCACGATATTCATAATACTTACTCCCTTTCTCCTCTGATTTTCACATAGTATATAACAGTTAATTTTGAATGTAAATACATTTTTAATATTCCGTCATTTTTTTTAATGTAAAGCCACTTTTCTTTCATACTCTTTTATTTCTTGTTCATATTGCATTGTAATACTAATTTCATCTAAACCATTTAATAACTTCTCTTTCCACATTTTCTCGATCGTAAAATGGAATCTATGCGTATTCGTTGTCATTATTTCATTTTCTAAATCAACTGTAATTTGTTCCCTCGCATCTGTTTTAGCAAGTTGTTCACGCATATCTTTATCCATTACAATCGGTAACATGCCATTCTTCATACAATTCATATAAAAGATATCGGCAAATCCTCCAGCGATAATAACGCGGAAACCATAATCAGCAAGTGCCCATGGAGCATGTTCTCTTGACGAGCCACATCCAAAATTATCACCTGTGATTAATATGCTGGCTCCTTTTCTTTCTTGTGCATTAAGCGGGAAATTAGGGTTTTCTTGGCGATTATTATCATATCGCCACTCATCAAATAAAAACTTCCCAAACCCAGTTCTTTCAATTCTCTTTAAATATTGCTTCGGAATAATTTGATCTGTATCAATGTTATCATTCATCAGTACTGCGGCAGTACCTTTATGAATACGAAATGGCTCCATCATAACTCTCCTTTCTAATATCAACAAAATGACCATATAACGCAGCCGCTGCCGCCATTGCCGGGCTAACTAAATGCGTTCGTGCTCCCTTTCCTTGTCTTCCTTCAAAATTGCGATTGGACGTAGAGGCACAATGTTCTCCTTCAGGCACTTGATCTGGATTCATACCTAGACACATTGAGCATCCGGGCTCTCTCCATTCAAATCCAGCTTCTTCAAATATGCGATGTAATCCTTTATGCATCGCTGCTTCTCTTACCCTTTGAGATCCAGGTACAACAAGTGCTCGCACACCTTCTTTTACTTTTTTACCTTTCACGACAGATGCAGCAATTTCTAAGTCAGAAAGCCTGGAATTTGTACAAGATCCAATGAAAACATGTTGAACTGGAATGTCATACGTACTTTGTCCGGGACTCAATCCCATATAAGAAAACGCTCTTTCATCATTTGCATCATGCTTTTCTGGCAATTTCTCATCGATCCGAACACCCATACTAGGATTTGTTCCCCACGTAACGTACGGCGCTAAATCCGTAACATCTACTAGAATATGTAAATCATAAACTGCATCTAAATCTGTATAAAGTTCTGACCATTTTTTCTTAATAGATTCATAGTCTTTCGGTGCATATTTACGCCCTTTTACGTAAGCAAACGTTTTTTCATCTGGTGCAATAATGCCAGCCTTTGCTCCCCCTTCAATTGCCATATTGCAAAGCGTCATCCTCTCTTCCATATCCATAGCATGAATGGCCTCTCCATAAAATTCCATTACGTAACCTGTTCCAACTGCTACTCCGTACTTTGAAAGAAGGTGTAAAATAATATCTTTCGCATAGACACCTTGCGGTAACTTCCCTTTTAACTCAATGCCCATCGCTTTCGGCTTTCGTTGCCATAACGTTTGCGTTGCCAATACATGTTCCACTTCACTCGTACCAATACCAAACGCTAGTGCGCCAAAAGCACCGTGTGTTGCTGTATGACTATCACCACAAACAATCGTTTTTCCTGGCTGTGTGAGTCCAAGTTCTGGTCCTATTACATGAACGATCCCTTGCTCTTCATCTCCGATATCCGCTAATGGCACCTGAAATTGTTTACAGTTTTGCCGAAGTGTATCTAGTTGCTGCTTCGCAATGCGGTCGGTAATATTCCAAACATCTTTCGTTGGAATATTATGATCCATCGTTGCAAATGTTAAATCTGGTCTGCGGACTGTTCGATTTGTAAGCCGCAAGCCTTCAAAGGCTTGCGGTGACGTTACTTCATGAACAAGATGTAGATCGATATATAATAAATCCAATCCATTTTCATTAGTCGCAACTACATGTCTTTCCCAAAGCTTATCTAGTAACCTTTTTCCCATTATCTCCCTCTCCCTACTAACGCTTGCTCTTCCATTTCTTGAATAACTGCCTTTGTAAATGAAGTTGTCGTTTCAGTCCCCCCGATATCTGCTGTACATTTCCCTGATTTAAGGACTGCAGAAACTGCTTCTTCAATTGCATATCCTTCTCTCGTTAATCCGAACGATTGCCCAAGCATCATTGCAACAGAACGCATCATCGCAATTGGATTCGCCTTATTTTTCCCCGCAATATCCGGTGCTGATCCGTGAATAGGCTCGTATAATGAAGGTCCCTTTTCAGCGTGACTTGCTGATGGAAGCATTCCTAATGATCCAGCTAATACTGAAGCCTCATCACTTAAAATATCACCAAATAAATTTTCCGTTACAATAACGTCAAATCTTCCTGGATTCCGAATTAATTCCATAGCTGCTGCATCTACTAAAATGTGTTCTACTTCCACATTTGGGTAGCGAAGTGCTACTTCTTCTGTCACAGTTCTCCATAATTTACTAGACTCTAAAACATTCGCTTTATCAATAGATGTTACTTTTTTCTTCCGCTTATTTGCTAATTGAAAAGCATACGAAACGATACGTTCAATTTCATGGCGATGATACGTAAGTGTATCTGTCGCCACTTCTTCCGTTCGCTCTTTCGGATAAGAAAAATAAATTCCGCCTGTTAATTCACGAACGACAACGAAATCAATTTCATCAGCGTTTTTTAATGGTGATAAATGTGCAGTTGCACTTTCTACCGTTACAGGGCGAACATTCGCAAATACATCGAGTCCTTTTCTTAATGCTAATAATCCTTTCTCAGGCCTTTCTTTCGCACTATCCCACCTTGGTCCACCTACTGCTCCAAGTAAAACCGCATCACTCGCTAAACAGGCGGCAAGTGTTCGCTGTGGTAATGGTTGCCCAGTTAAATCGATAGCAACACCACCAAAGTACTCATCTTGCAAATGAAAATGATGTCCATATAGCCTTTCTACCATATGCAATACTTCCTTCGCACTCTCCATTACTTCTGGACCGACACCATCACCAGCTAAACAAACGATACGTTTTTCCATTTTTAACACTCCTTTTAACCGAATTTTCAGAACTTTAATTTGATAGGTGAGGAAAGCTTCTCTCACCTATCAATTATTTATTTCACAAGCGCTATAAGAGATTTTAATTTCCCTGCTGCATGGACATAAGCTCTCGCCGACGCTTCCAATACGTCTTGCGCAACTCCGAAACCTGATATTTGGTGACTACCTTCTTTTAATTCAACATGAACGTGAGCAAGTGCATCTTGACCTTGTGTAATAGATTGTATGCGATAATCTGCCAATTCACATTCTAATCCTAAAATTCTTTGAATCGCATTGTATATCGCTTCAATACTACCAGAACCAGTGGCTGCATCTTCATATACATTTCCTTCCTCATCCTTCAACACAACTGTTGCGCATTGTGTACTATTTGATACGAAATGCACTTGTAATTGCGTAATGTTATATTGCTGAGCTGCAAATGCTGCTTCACCAAGCATAAGTGCGCGTAAATCTTCTTCAGTAATTTCCTTTTTACGATCAGCCAATTTTTTAAATGCTTCGAATGCCGCATCTCGCTCTTCATTTGTAAATTCATAACCAAGCTCTTTCATTTTTTCCGTAAACGCATGACGGCCAGAGTGTTTCCCAAGTACAAAGAGATTTTGAGATTCTCCTATAAGCGCTGGTTCGATAATTTCATAAGTTGTTACTTCTTTTAAAACCCCGTCTTGGTGGATGCCCGATTCATGAGCAAATGCATTCGCTCCAACGATTGCTTTATTTTTCGGTACAACCATACCCGTTAACCTGCTTACTAATATACTCGTCGCCTTAATTTCTTTTAAAGTCATCGAAGGCTCTGCTTTATAAAAATCTTTTCTAATATGAAGAGCTACCGCAACTTCTTCTAACGCTGCATTCCCTGCTCTTTCTCCAATGCCATTAATCGTTCCTTCTACTTGCAATGCTCCCCCTTCAACCGCAGCTAACGAATTTGCTACTGCCATACCAAGATCATCGTGACAATGACAAGAAAAAATCGCTTTTTCATATGATGGAACGGATTCTTGTAAGTATTTAAAAAGAGAATAATACTCTTCCGGATTTGTATATCCAACTGTATCCGGAATATTAATTACATTCGCTCCTGCTCGAATCGCAATTTCTACTGCTTCAGCTAAAAATGCTCTCGATGTTCTTGTCGCATCTTCTGCAGAAAATTGTACTGTCGGAAATAATGATTTTCCGAGCGTAACCGAGCGATGAATACTATTTAACACATCTTCTTTTGACATACAAAGTTTATATTTCATATGAATATCACTCGTAGCTAGAAATACGTGTAGACGAGGAGATACAGCGCCTTTCACAGCTTCATATGCTCTTCGAATGTCACTTTCTTTCGCTCTAGCTAAACTCATAACCGTAGCATTTTGAATTGTATTCGCAATACGTTTTACCGATTGGAAGTCGCCTTCGGAAGCTGCCGCGAATCCAGCTTCCATTACATGAATACCAAGCCTCTCTAATTGCCTAGCAATTTGTAATTTCTCTTGTTCATTTAAATTTACTCCTGGTGATTGTTCGCCATCACGAAGCGTTGTATCCATGAACAAAACCTGCTTCATATTATTTAACCCCTACCTTTACTCGCGGCTGTACGAAAGGCATCATTTCACGTAATTTACGTCCAACTACTTCGATTTCATGTTTATTCTCTTTCTCATTTGTCGCATGGAAATTTGGTCTTCCTGCTTTATGTTCTGCAATCCACCCTCTTGCAAATGTACCATCTTGAATTTCTGCTAATACTGCCCCCATCGCTTTCTTCGTATCTTCAGTCACAACGCGTGGTCCTGATACGAAGTCTCCCCACTGCGCTGTATCTGAAACTGAATATCTCATATTTTCAAGTCCACCTTCGTACATAAGGTCAACGATTAGCTTCAATTCATGTAAACATTCAAAATATGCAAGTTCAGGCTGATATCCCGCATCAACTAACGTTTCAAACCCTGCTTTTACAAGTGCAGTCACTCCGCCGCAAAGTACAGCTTGCTCTCCAAACAAATCTGTTTCTGTTTCTTCTTTAAACGTCGTTTCTAGTACACCAGCTCTCGTTGCTCCAATTCCGTCAGCATAAGAAAGTGCTTTTTCAGTCGCAACTCCTGTTGCATCTTGATATACTGCAAATAATGCAGGAACAGCCCCGCCCTCGGCGAACGTACGGCGTACGAGATGCCCTGGTCCTTTTGGCGCTACTAGAAATACATCTACATTAGCTGGTGGTTTTACTTGATCAAAGTGAACATTAAATCCATGTGCGAACACGAGAGAGTTTCCAGCCTGTAAATTTGGTGCAATTTCAGCTTCATATACTTCTGGTTGTAATTCATCAGGCAATAGAATCATTACTACATCAGCTTTTTCCGCAGCTTCTGCTACTGTATATACAGAAAACCCATCTTCATTCGCTTTATCCCAAGACTTACCTTTTCTTAAACCTACTACTACATCAAATCCGTTATCACGTAAATTTTGCGCATGCGCATGACCTTGCGAGCCATATCCGATGATTGCTACTTTCTTTTCCTTTAATACATTTACTGTTACATCTTTCTCATAATAAACTTTTGCCATTTTCATTTCCCCCTATATTTAAATGATTATTGAATTAACATAACTTGCTTATCTTGTTTTTTCATACTACGTGTAAATGCTGTTACACCTGTTCTAGCAATTTCTTTCAAACCGTATGGACGAAGTAATTCAATTAACGCTTCTACTTTATCTTGCGTACCTGTTACTTGCACAACTATGGAATCCTTCCCAACATCTATTACAGCGGCTCGAAACGGTTCAATTAAACTATATAATTCTGCCCTCGCTACAGAAGTTGCTACTTTAATAAGAGCAAGCTCTCTAGCAATCATCGCTTCTTCTGTAATATCTGATACTTTCAGAACATCAATTTGCTTATGCAGTTGTTTAATTAACTGCTCCACTTGCTGTTCACTTTCAACGTGTACAACAATCGTCATTCGCGATATATCTGATGATTCTGTATGACCTACTGAAATACTTTCAATATTAAAATGTCTTCGTGTCATAACCCCTGTAATTCGGTTTAACACACCACTTTGATTTCGAACTGTCGCTGTAACAATTCTCTTCACCCTTTTTCCACTCCCTCCATTTGGTGAACACCTTTTCCTGGCGCAACCATCGGCATAACCTTCTCTGATTGAAGTACACGACAATCAATTACGACTGGCTCTTGTAATTCGATCGCATGCTGGATTTGCTTCTTTGCAAGAAGTGGATCGTCAATACGAACACCTTTTATGCCATATGCATTTGCAAGAGCGACGAAATCTGGTTGGCATGGTAATAAAGAATGTGAATATCTTTGATTGTAAAATTCATCTTGCCATTGTCTTACCATTCCTAAAGCTTCATTATTTAAAATAAATACTTTAACGGGTAAAGCGTGTTCTTTTAATACACTTAATTCTTGCAGAGTCATTTGAAACCCAGCATCACCAACAATTGCAATAACTAATTCTTCAGGCTTTGCAATTTGCGCACCGATTGCTGCTGGAAATCCGAACCCCATCGTTCCTAGTCCACCAGAAGTTACCCATTTATCTGGATTTTTCAGTGGATAATATTGCGCTGCCCACATTTGGTGTTGCCCAACGTCTGTTGTTACAATCGCTTCTCCCTTCGTAATTTCATATAGCATATCAATCGCATATTGAGGTTTAATACTTTCAGAATTTCTTTTATAAGAGAATGGATATTTTTCTTTTCTATTCTTTAATAAAAAGAGCCATTCATGATGATTTTCTTTCTTTCCTTCTGATTGAAGCAATACTTCTAACGCCTGCTTAGCACTTGCAACAATAGGAATCTCTGTTGGCACATTTTTCCCGATTTCTGCTGGATCAATATCGATATGTGCAACAGTCGCCCCTTTAGCAAAAAAAGCTAAATTTCCAGTAAGACGATCATCAAATCTCGCGCCTATATTAATGAGTAAGTCGCATTCATATAATGCCATATTGGCTGTATAAGAACCGTGCATTCCCCCCATCCCTAGAAATAGTTCATCATCTGGTGGAAAACCACCAAGTCCAAGTAATGTATGCACAACAGGGATTTCATATTTACGAGCAAAACTTGTCAATTCTTTCGAAGCTTTCGCATGCAATATACCCGCTCCAGCTAAAATTAACGGTTTTTTTGCGGTTTCAATTACTTTGAGTAATTTGTTTATTTGAAGTAGATTCGGTTCATAATTAGGGTTATATCCTGGTAAATCCATTTGTACATTGCTACATCGCCCACCTTTCTCGACTACCATATCTTTCGGAAGGTCAATAACGACTGGTCCTGGTCTTCCTGTTTTAGCAATATGAAATGCTTCTTTAATAATTCGAGGTAAATCTGAGGCCTTTCGCACTTGATAGTTATGTTTTGTCACTGGCATCGTAAGTCCCATAATATCTGCCTCTTGAAAAGCATCGCTCCCAATTAACGTTGTTGCTACTTGGCCTGTAAATACTACAAGTGGCAATGAATCAATCATCGCATCAGCTAGACCCGTAATTACATTTGTAGCACCTGGTCCACTCGTTGCAATTACAACCCCTGGATTCCCTGTAATTCTGGCATACCCTTCAGCAGCGTGAATTGCCCCTTGCTCATGCCTTGTTAAAATATGCGGAATTTCACAATCATACAATGCATCATAGAGAGGTAAAACGGCACCACCCGGATAACCGAAAATCACTTCTACGCCTTCCTTTTCTAGCGCTTCTAACAATAGCTGTGCACCAGTTTCCAGTTTCTCTTCCGTTTTTGAAGACATTGTTCTTATAAGCCCCCTTTTTCAACCTTTTATACAATAAAAAAATCCTACGTCCACACTCCAGCTATGTGCTGAAGGGACGAAAGATTTCGCGGTACCACCCTTCTTTGCAAGAATACTCTTGCCTCAGTGATCCATAAATGGATCTAGCTAATAACGGAGCTACCGTCTAAGCCTAGACAAATGCTTTAGCTTAGCACTCAAGGGCGATGTTCGTCGACGTGAACCATCGGTTTTCAGCAACCACCGACTCTCTGTGAGGCTTCACAATCAACTACTCCTCCCTATCAACGCTTTCTTATGTTAAAAAAGTTGTTATCCAACTTTATTTTCTTCGTAAATTTTCTCTCCATCTTCTACAACTAACTTACGAAACTCTTCTAATAAACGGTTCGTATGTGGACCTGTTTGCCCTAAGCCAATCGTTCTACCATCTACTGTCGTAACAGCAATCACTTCAGCAGCTGTTCCTGTTAAAAACACTTCATCAGCTACATATACATCATGTCTTGTAAATAACTCTTCTCTTACGTCATACCCAAGTTTTTCGCCGATTTCTAAAATGGCGTTTCGTGTAATACCTTCTAACGCTCCAGCAGAACTTGGTGGTGTAATTAATTTATTTCCTTTAACAATAAACACGTTATCTCCTGATCCTTCAGCTACATATCCTTGATCATTTAACATAAGCGCTTCTTGTACTCCAGCTAATTTCGCTTCAATACGAACTAAAATATTGTTTAAGTAATTTAAAGATTTTACTTGAGGGGATAAAACATCGGGACGATTTCGGCGCGTTGCAACTGTTACAACTGGAATCCCTTTCTCATAATATTCTTGTGGGAATAAAGATAATTGTTCTGCAATTACTACTACATTCGGCTTCTTACATGAATCGGGATCCAATCCAAGATTTCCTGCTCCTCTTGATACAACAAGGCGAATGTATCCATTAGATAATTTATTTTGTCGAATCGTCTCAACAACAATATTTGTTACTTCATCTAATGAATATGGAATTTCTAAAAGGATTGATTTTGCTGATTCATACAACCGGACAAGATGCTCTCTCAAACGGAAAACATTACCGCTATAAACTCTAATTCCTTCAAACACTCCATCGCCATATAAATAGCCATGATCATATACTGAAACTTTTGCCTCATCTTTTGGAACAAATTCTCCATTTAAGAAAATCCATTGCTCATTCACTAGAAGCGCCTCCTATGTTCTATGAATTTTTTATTGTTTCCTAGTTTACTCTCCTTTCTAAATAAATCAAGTGAATTTTTAGAAAATTTATAATTTTTAATCATACGTACTTCTTTACTTATACTGATTTAACAACATTGTTAACGTTTACAAAAAGTCAAAAAATTTTTTTCGCCAATTTCCACTAAAAAAATATTTGTTTAAAAGAAGGATTTTCATCAATTGATACGAATCTATTGTATTCAATAAACGGACGTCCGATTTTATAAATCCGGAAATATATAACGACTTTTGCTGAAAAAGGGGGAAAATAACAAAAATAGCGCTGTCTAAAAATAACATTCATATTTTTCATTTCGTAATCATAATCCTATTTTTAAAAAACAATTTGTCAAAATGAAGGAGGAAATAAATATGGCGTGTGTACAAATTAAAGGAACGAGACAAGAGGTAGTAGAAATGCTGCAATTATTTGATCTAATGGATACGAAAGGTTTTTGTAAATTCGATAATTACGTAGAGGTAGAACCAAATACGCAAGAACATAATCATTTTATTGCTTCAATCGACATCCATTCAAATACTTCTTCAGCACAAGATACATTATTAAACGATCAATTCGTTAGTCAAATGCTTACTGGCGTATATAACGACTAAACAAAGATTTACTTCCTACCGTCTTTTCATAAATATATGCAGTGAACTTGAGCATACTAGCAATTAGATGGTAGGGAGGTGAGAATTATGGCTAGAATTGGCGTTGAAAACTCATTAACAGACGTTCAACAAGCTCTTCAGCAACAAGGTCATGAAGTTGTTACACTTAACTCAGAACAGGATGCACAAGGGTGTGATTGTTGCGTTGTAACTGGGCAAGATTCTAATGTGATGGGCATTGCAGATACATCAATTAAAGGATCAGTCATTACAGCTCACGGTTTAACAACAGATGAAATTTGTCAACAAGTTGAAAGTCGCACTTAAAAAATGAAAGAGGACTCCTTTTAAAAGGAGTCCTCTTTTTTATATTCACCTAACGGGAAAGTAACATATACTGGATGAAAGCCCTACCTCTCTCTCATCATTACGGTTCCACTGACCGCTCCTTGATTCACTAGTATACATATATAGCTTACAAATACAATTTATAGGGTTTGTTCACAAAAGTTGTTGATAAAATTACCCGATCTTTCGCAAACTTTTCGTATTGCATTCATAAGAGATATTTACTTTACACTAGCTGTAACCGAGACACAAATTAAAATTCTAACACCAATACAATAACTTGTCAACTTTTTTCCGCAAATTAAAAACAGACATTAACGGTTTGTCTGTTTTAGAATGGAGCTTTTTCTTTTATTACATATACAACAAAGCCGCTTACTAACATGAATAAGCCAACTACTAAGTTTTTGATATTAATCATAAATTCCTCTCCCTTATTCCACACATCATATATATTTACATTTCAATTATTCCGATCATCCTAAAGCGCACTTTTTCTAATATATCATAATTCCTAAAAAATGCAAGTTCACTTTTGACGACCATTCACAAATTTATCTACAGTGCTTGGTACAGTATTTAAAGCCTTTTCAATTAAATGTGTACTGCTGTTGAGATGTAATACTTGCACCCCATTAGAACCAACTACTAAAAAAGCTACTGGACTAATGGAAACCCCAGCCCCGCTTCCTCCTCCAAATGGATGCCCTTGTTTGTTCTCTTTATGCTGATTTTGCCCACCGTTATGTTTTTCAGTAATGAAATCCCCTTTAAAATCACTTCCACCAGCTCCAAAACCAAAAGCCACTTGAGATACTGTTAATACTACATTTCCGTCAGCTGTTGAAACCGGGCTCCCAACAATTGTATTTACATCTACCATCTCTTTTAAATTTGTCATTGCCGTTTTCATTAAATTTTCAATTGGATGTTCCATTATGTATTGCACCCTTTCCTCATTATTCCTTTTTATATTTTCCAAAATAGAGGAAGTCATACTAACTTTTCCTATTTCAAGAAAACATTTTCCTCCTTTTAAAAGATACTACTCCCTGTACATGCTCCGGTATAGTGAAACTTTAATCAGTGGGATGTGCACGTTTCTCGACTCCCACAAATAGCGGGATAAAAAAGAAAAAGAGATACATACTACTATTGAACCTTGTTATGAAAGGAGTCATGACTTTGACTGAGAAATTTGATGATTATAAAAGAAAAGATAGAATAGATAGTGATTATAGTGACTATAAAGAAGAGTACGCCGCTGAGGTTGCACCACAACGCATTGATTATGATTACGATGATAAAGACGATAAAGATGTTGTAAAATCGTCCGCTGCTGGATCAACTGCTGGTTTTATCGCTCTTGCGCTATCTATCTTATCGCTATTTACATTTCCAACACTATTTGGTCTTGTTTCTGTTTTACTCGGTATTTACGCTTATAATCGCGGAGCTACTGTAACTGGCGGTATCGCTGCAGTTGTCGGTGGAATTGCTGCACTTATCGCAATTTTATTCCGAGTAGCACTTATTGGTCTATTGTTCTCCCTGTTCTAAAAAAGAAAAAGGTATCTCGCTTAACGCGGGATACCTTATCCTGTAAACACATCTTCCGATGGATATTTTATTTTTTGTTTTGCTGGTCGCGCTAAAGAGAACACAAGTGTTAATGGTCCAATTAATCCGCAGAACATAACAAACATAATAATACATTTTCCGAATGCCGATAGCTTTGCAGTAATTCCCATCGTTAATCCGACTGTGCCAAACGCTGATATTGTCTCAAATAATAATTGAATAAAGCTGAAGTTTTCTGTAAGCATTAATATGAATACCGCTGCTAAAATAAGTATTTGACTGGCAACAGCAATCGCTAAGGCCCTCGTTACTGTCGACATTTTAATTGTACGCTGAAATAAAACAATTTCCTCCTTTTTTCTAAAGAAAGAAAGGACAGATGTAATTAAGATAACAAACGTCGTTAATTTAATTCCTCCACCTGTCGATACACTTCCTGCACCAATAAACATTAAAATCATCGTAAATAATATAGATGATTCTTCCATACCTCCATAGTCAACCGTATTAAATCCAGCTGTCCGCGGAGTAATACCTTGAAAGAAGGAAGCCCATAGTTTTTCATTTAAAGATAAATTCCCTAACGTCTTCACATTATTATATTCCAATACAAAAATTACAATCATTGCTATAACATTTAGCACTACTGTTCCAATAATCATTATTTTTGAGTGAAGTGATAATTTTCGAAAACTGCGGCTATACCATATATCAATTAATACGGTAAAACCGAGTCCCCCAATTACAATTAAAGAGCAAATCCCAATATTAATAATGGGATCCCCTACATATCTTGTTAAATTATCTGGCCATAAAGCAAATCCTGCATTATTATAAGATGCAATTACATGAAAAATACTATAATATAAACCTTTTCCAAAACCAAACTCTGGAATAAAGCGAAACGATAAAAAGATGACCCCAATAAGTTCAATACAAATCGAAAATATAAAGACACGCTTTACTAATTTTACAAGACCACCTATATTTGTTTGATTAAATGCTTCTCCAATTAATAAACGATGGCGTAATCCGATTTTTTTACCTAGTACCCAAACAATTAAAATGGCAATTGTCATAAGACCTAGACCACCTGTTTGAATTAAAAACATAATAACAATTTCGCCAAACATCGTAAATGTACTTGCTGTATCCACTACTCCCAAACCAGTTACGGTCGCTGCTGACGTTGCTGTAAAGAAAGCATCTACCCAACTAATATGTACTTTCGTTGCGAATGGTAATTTTAATAACAAACCGCCAACCACAATTAAGCAGAAAAAGCCTAATGCTAATATTTGTGGTGGGTTTAATCGTATAAGACGATTATACAGCCCTTGTTTTTTTGTTACGTCCATATCACTAACTCCCTTATTAAAGTGAAGCTTTCCCCTCATACAATAAAAAGCTTTTTAAAAGCCCTTAAATAATTGGGACAAACCTTATATTCTCATAATATAGTTGAGCATAATCCTTTTTTTCATAGATTACAACTTTTATTTATATTCAGATTCCTTTTCGTTTTATGCTGGGAAAACTCTATATCCTAACTCAATATTGCTAGCAATAACAATTTCATATGTACTATTTTTCAAATCCCCATATCTTTCACTCTATGTTCACATAGAGGTCACATCCACCTTTTATAGTATATGTATCGAAGCTGTTCCTCCCTAATTTATAAGACATTCCCCAGTGTCTTTGAATAGCTTCCATCCCTAATTAAATTGACATAAATTGTCCCCTTCCTTGACCATCTTATAAATGATGGTCTTATTTTTTTGTTTTCTCTATCTTTTATTCCGCTATTTGTGGGCAATAAACGCCCGATTGGTTAAGGCTAATAATCAACAGGGGATGAACAAAAAACACTCATTAAATTTTCATTTTATTTAAAACTCCCTCTCTCTTTCACTCTATATTCACACAGAGGTCACATCTACCTTTTATAGTATATGTATCGAAGTTGTTCCTCCCTAATTTATAAGACATTCCCCAGTGTCTTTGAACAGCTTCCATCCCTAATTAAATTGACATAAATTGTCCCCTTCCTTGACCATCTTATATATGATGGTCTTATTTTTTTGTCTTTCTATCTTTTATTTAAAACTCCCTCTCTCTTTCACCCTATGTTCACATGAGAGTCACACCTATCTTTTATAGTATATGTATCGAAGTTGTTCCTCCCTAATTTATAAGACATTCCCCAGTGTCTTAAAGCAACTTCCATCCCTAATTAAATTGACATAAATTGTCCCCTTCCCTTGACCATCCTATGTGATGGTCTATTTTATTTTCCAAACACAAAATCTGTCTATCTACACTTAAAAAAATTAAAAATTCAGAAAATATTGTCAAATTAGGTATTTTTTCGGTATAATTACTTTAGAAAGAAATTTCGCAAAAACAAAAGGGGGGATTTTATTGAAACAAACAAAAGCAATCTTAATCGCATTATTTCTAGGTCTAGTTGTTGGACTCACTCTAAATTTAGCTGCTCCATCTATCTTTGAGCCACTAAATCAATATGTGTTCAACCCAATTGGTCAATTGTTTATTCGACTTATTAAAATGCTAGTTGTTCCTGTTGTGTTCATTTCTATCGTACTTGGTGCTGCCGGCCTTGGAGATCCGAAACAACTTGGAAGAATCGGTTTAAAATCAATTTCATTCTTTCTCGTAACAACTGCGGTTGCCATCTCTATAGCGGTTACATTTGCACTTATTATAAAACCAGGAGCTGGCGGTAATTTTAAAACAGAAGGTCTTAAGTATGAAGGTGCAAAAACTGAAACATCTTTCGTCGACACATTGCTAAATATCGTACCAGATAACCCAGCAAAAGCGATGGCTGACGGAAACATGTTACAAATCATTGCCTTTGCCGTATTGATTGGACTCGGTATAGCTATTTTAGGAAAACGAGTTCAAGGTATCCATTCATTACTTGAACAGGGCAACGAATTAATGATGTATCTTGTTAATCTCGTTATGAAATTAGCCCCAATTGGAACATTCGGTTTGCTCGCTTCATCCGTTGGTAAAATGGGGCTTGCAGGCGTCGCTGCGATGTTCAAGTATATGATTGTCGTTATGTTAGTACTCATTATTCACGGGGTCTTTGTATATGATATGCTCCCCCTATAGTAGACAGAAAAAAGAAAGCTTTATATCCTGTCTACTATAAGGGGGATTTTTTTATGGGGAAAATTAGAAGAACATATGATGAAACATTTAAG
>NZ_JAKUFX010000025.1:0-55999 GCF_022663635.1 Bacillus cereus group sp. BfR-BA-01356
AGGGTTTATTTGAGATGCTTATTTTTAAGAGTATGCTTTTATTTTAGGAATGTTTTGATCCGATGAGTCGAAAGCTCAGGTTGTGCTCACTCTTAAGTTGATGGGCATGGGTTAGGGACTAATAATCGCAGAAAAAGAACGTATTCTATATTTTTTATCTCATATCTTTAATATAAATATATATCATGAGAGGAAATATATAATACTACATAAGTCGTATTAAAAAACAAGACACAGTATATACTGTGTCTTGTTTTTTATATTGTTACATACTGATCCAAATGTAAATGTTGCATATCTTTTGTATGTATAACAACATCAAACGAACTCCCTACTCCTCCATTTAAAATCATAGAACGAACTGCTCGATTTTGTTTTTGCGTTTCAGAAAAAGGATTCGTATCTTGATGGCTCGTAAGCTGTTCTAATATCCCTGCAGCTAACAAGAACTCAGATTGTTTCTTATGCCATACTGCACTCATTCCTTGCATACTAAACATCTCCTTTAGCTCGTCCCAATGAACATGAGTAGTAAGATCCATTTTACCTGGATGCGCTAGTGGGTTACGCATTAGCTTATGCTGATAATATCCTCGCAAACTTCCTTCGCGGTGTGCTGGATGCATCCATTCTTCTTTTGTGTATCCGTAATCAACTGTAATACATATACCTTTTTGAAACCATTTCGAAATTTCTTTTATATACTCCTCCATAACAATTGGTACTTCAAAACGTTGCCCTTCAGCAATATGAATATTATATTTCAATAAATAGCGACCAATTCTTTTATTTAACGGCCTACATACTTCTGAAAGGTTTCCTTCCTCTGTATATGTAATACGTACTTCATACAATATACCATTTCTTTTCTCAATTACTTCAACAGGAAATGCATCAAACAACTCATTCGAAAAAAGAATTCCCTCGAAAGAATCTCCCATTTCACTATAGGAGGTATAGTACGATACATTAGAAAATGAGCCAAGTTGCTCCTGCTGTAATTTCCTATGAAAAGGGCTCACTTCAATCATTGAATAGTTTAAATTAATAAAGGTGTTTGGAGATAATTGCTTCCATTCTTGTAAAACATCATAGGCAAACTTCCCTGTTCCCCCACCAACCTCACAAATATTCGAAGCAACTTCACCATTTTCAACAAGACGAATAAAAAGTTTAGCAAAAGTTTTTGCAAAAACAGAGGATACATTGCTACTTGTAAAAAAATCCCCTTGTCTTCCAATCTTTTCACGTTCTTTCATATAATATCCATGACCCTCCGTATACAATACAAGGTTCATATACGTACTATATGAAATTGAATAATCCTTTTCTTTCCCCATCCATTCTCTTAAAATGAGCTCCATTCCCATAATGACTCCTTATTGTAAAAACGGATTATTTTCTTTTTCAAAGCCAATGCTTGTTTCTGGACCATGTCCACATAACACCGCTGTTTCATCTGGTAATACAAATAATTTCTCTTCAATACTTCCAATTAATTCAGCAAAACTTCCACCAGGCAAATCTGTTCTTCCAATGCTCATTTGGAACAATACATCTCCTGAGAATACAGCATTCGCTTCTTTACTATAATAAGAAACACTTCCTGGAGAATGTCCTGGTGTCTCAAAAATTTCAAAATTAAATGATCCAATTGTTAATGTACCTTCTGCATCAATAATATGATCCGCTGGTTTTGCTGTAATACTGCGGTTCATCATAAAAATTTGAGAGCCGTTTACAGTTGCATCTCCTAACCAATCTGCTTCTTCTTTATGTACGTACACAGGAATATGAAAAGCGTCTCTTACGGCATCAACAGCACCGATATGATCAAAGTGAGCATGTGTTAATAAAACAGCCAATGGTTTTAATTGTTTTTCTTGTAAATATGTAACGAGCTTTTCACCTTCATGACCAGGGTCAAAGATAATGCACTCTTTTTGATCGTTCATTAAAATATAAGCATTTGTTTGTAATGGGCCTAACGGCATTTGTATCCATTTCATATGAAAATCTCCTCCAGTTATTAAACTTACTTTTAATGATACAACATTTCTTTCTCTGAGGAAAAGAAAGGATGCTATCTCGACAATCATTTTTAAAACATGTACAATATAAAAGAGTAAATATTCCAAAAACTCATAATAAGAAATGGGTAGACAGAGGAGGATATTGTATGGGCCTTGTTATTATTTTTACACTTGTCACTCTGTTAGCTGTATTTGCTACGCTTAGAACACTTCGTGAAAAAAACTTTTTCGCGAGCGGCTTTGCAATTGCAACTGTACTCGTTTTCGGATGGTTTACGATCATGACTGTTCTATATAACGGGTATCCACCAGCAGCTTAATTCGTTTACACTTTATTCTTCATCGAGATTTTACACAAAAAGAGGAAGGGTTCCCCCTTCCTCTTTTCATATTTCACAACTTATATCATCTTCGCTTCGTATTTGTGCTTTTTTACAAGCCAAGCTCCTCCGATAACACCTGCATCATTACCAAGTGTTGCAATAGCTAACTTCGTGCTCTTTACAGCACGTGAGAAAGCGTATTGCTCGAAATAGCGTTGAATTGGTTCTAATAACGCATCTCCAGCTTTAGACACGCCTCCACCAATAACAATTTTCTCTGGGTTCAATGTACTAGAAAGGTTCGCTACAGCTAATCCTAAATAAGAAGCTACTTTTTCTACTACTTCACCTGCTAATTCATCACCTTGTCCAAGTGCTTCAAAGACATCTTTTGATGTAATACGTCCTTCTTCAGCTAACATAGAACGCAACATGCTCTCTTTATTAGTCTCTTGTATTTTTTGCATAGCAACACGTACAATACCTGTCGCAGATGCTACTGTTTCTAAGCAACCAGACTTCCCGCAATTACATGGGAAAGCATTTTCTGTAACGACTGTAATATGTCCAATCTCACCAGCAGCACCACTCACGCCGTGTACAATCTCACCATTGGCGATCACACCACCACCAACGCCCGTACCAAGTGTCATACAGATTAAATCTTTTGCACCTTCACCAGCACCTTTCCACATTTCACCAAGCGCTGCTAAGTTTGCATCATTATCAATAACAACAGGTAATCCTGTTTCTACTTCTAATAAATCTTTTAGCGGATAGTTTTTCCATCCTAAATTAACCGCTTCATAAATCATTCCAGACGCCACATGTACAGGACCAGGAGCTCCCATACCAATACCAATTAATTTGCTCTTCAATTCGCCTAATTCTTCTAGCTTTTTATCAATTGCTTTCGCAACATCAAGTGTAATATGTTTTCCTTGCTCACCTGTATTCGTAGGGATTTCCCACTTATGTAAAATTTCACCGTATACATTAATAAATGCTAATTTAATCGTTGTACCACCAAGGTCAACACCAACTAACCATTTCTCTTCCATGTTGCTTACCTACCTTTATCTAATTCTTATTTAGCTCTTTTTGAATTTCTTGCTTCAATAAAAATAAAGCTGTTTGATAGTCTTGTGGATCGATTAGCTGTGATTGATTTAATTCACGCAATTCATCTTGCATTAATTGTAAATCTGCAATTCGATCTCCCGTATAAATAATCGTACCAAATTTCTTTAGCAATTGCTGAATATCATAAATAGATACCATTTCATCACCCTCTATGCTCACTTACTATAAAAAATTATAATAAGAAAACGTTCACATATTTTATTATAATCAAGAAGAAAAAGTCTCGTCAATTTTTATTTGTCTATACAAGCTTATTTATAAGCAGTGTTCCTTTTTCTGTAATAATTTTTTCTATGTTTTTATCAAATGGCTCTACTGGAATGTGTTTTACCATTTGAAAATCATACGCTAATGACAGCGTTTTCCCTTTATAATGCACGAGATAACGATCATAATAGCCACCGCCGTACCCAATTCGTTCTCCTCGTTCTGTATAAGCTACGCCCGGCACAATTTGAAGATCAATTTCATCCATATTCACTTCTTCCGTAAGCCCAGGAATCGGTTCACGTAAATTCATATACACCGTTTCTAATTGATCAAAATTATTAATTTGCCGGAAGGACATCGTTCTAGTTCCTTTATTACACTTAGGAACTACAACTTTCTTTCCTTCTTCCCAAGCTTTTTCGATAATAGGATATGTATTCACTTCATTTTCCATTGAAAGAGTAATTCCAATTGTTTTAGCTTCAACCCACTCTTTTTGCGCATACAACGAAAATGCAATCTGTTCTGATAAAGTTGTATACTGTTCTTCTGATAAAGAATTCATGTGTTCTATTATTTGTTTACGTAAACGTACTTTCTCTGCTTTCACACATTCTCCCCCTTACAGTGACACTTTACTCTATGCTGATAGTGTATCACTTTTAACATAGGAATCGAATAAAAAAAAGAAACAGTAGGAAAATATTCCTACTGCTTACTTTGTTTCACGGTGTAACGTAGACTTCTTGTCACGCTTGCAATACTTTTTAAGCTCGATACGCTCAGCGTTGTTACGTTTATTTTTCTTTGAGATATAGTTACGATCTCCGCATTCTGTACATGCTAGAGTAATATTCACACGCATTCTTATTTCCCTCCAGTACTAATAACTTAAATCAGACTATACTATAATACCACTTTTAAAATAAAAATTCTACACCTTTTGATATTGTCTAATTTTTTCTATAAGATTTTTCATATTTTCCCTTGCTATTACTGGGTTTCTAGCATGTGAATACACCAAAAATTTTGGTTGTTTTGTGTCAGAAACGATATAAGACCACTCTTTTTCAGTATATTTGAACTGTACTCCTTCAAATATACCTTCTCCCTTCCTTTCTATATCATCCAATAATTTCCTCATAATTTCCCCTTTTTCATTCCATGAACATACCACTTCATCATAAAGTAAATAGAGCGGAGGTGATTGCTCTACTATGCTGAGAAACGTTTTTCCTTGCAATGCTATTAGCTCGAATAATTTTCCAATCCGATATAAAATATCTCGCTTCCACCTTACTTGAAACGACTTTCTTTCATCCTGCGTATAAAATAGAAGATAACATTCTCCTAACTTCAAAGACATTGGGTAAATATTTCCTGTCGATTCGAGTAAGAAATCTGGAATATCTACCTCTTCCAAATCTGTACCTTGGTAAATATTACTATGTTTATCGTATAACTCGAAATGATTTCCTTGCTCAGAAAACATAAGAGCCATATTCGCTTTACTTGATTTCATCAAAGCTTTCACATGATCTTTTTGTTCGCTTGCATAAATCCATGTAACTGTACAACCAAGTCTTTGCAGAAAGAGCATGAGTAAATGTTGCAACGTATCATTTCTCTTATTAATAAGAAGATGAAACTTCTGCATCTGTATTTTCTCGATATCAATATGCTCCAATATAACTTCTATATACTCATTCATAGAAACATGAACGAGCTTATTACGCCCCATTTCTTTCTCATGCACGTAATAAAACAATTCGGACATATATACTTGTTCTATCTCTTTTTGCTGCTTATACGTTAACGGCATGCCAGCTTGACCGTATAACTTTATAACAATCTCATTCTCATTCTCCACTTGAATGAAAACACCACCTGCACACTTCAACTGGTGAACACTATATTGAAAAAGTGACTCGTTCATTTCTTTACATTCCATCGTATGAATCCCTATACCATGAATAGCATGTAAAAATAAATTTTTATAAGAGGTTGTTTCTATATTTTCTTGACTTCCAATTAATATACTTTCTCCTTTTTTAAAAAGAGAACCATACGCCATCGCAATCTTCACGATAAACTGGGGAGTAATTTCAACATTCCCTCTTCCTACAATGCGGCTTTTTTGTAACCACCCTGCACTCATTTCACTCTCTTGAATACCAGCCGCTCCTACTATCGAATGACTATCAATCGCCTTATAAGGCCATAGTTTTCCTTTTTGCTTAATTACCGTACTTCTTCCGATATGACAGTGATCCGCTACAACACTTTTTTGAAACAGTGTAACATCATCTTCAACTATTGTACGCTCTCCTATTGTCGTTTCTAATAGTTCACAATACTTCCCAATGTGGGCATTTGCAAAAACAATACTTTTTTGAAGATGAGAATAATTTGAAACGATACTATTTTTCCCAATAATAGAATATGGCTCAATTACAGCTCCTGTACCAATCTTTGCTCCTTCTCCAATAAAAGAGGGGCCATGAATTTTCGTCCCTTTACCAATCGTCACCCCTTCTCCCATCCATACCATCGGTAATACTTCTGTATAAGGAATAGGTACTTGTAACTTTTTCGTTAACAAATCAAATTGTGCTTGTCGATATTGATTAAATGTGCCGATATCTAACCAATAACCTTCTGACAAATATGCGAATAACACATTTTTGTTTGCCAATAACGGAAACACATCATGACTGAAATCAAAAAATTGCCTAGGCGGTATGTAAGAAAAGATTTCTGGCTCCATAATATATATGCCTGTATTCACAACATTAGATACTACCTCATTCCAGCCCGGCTTTTCTATATATCGTGTAACCTCCTGGTCTTTATTCATTACAACCAATCCAAATGAGAGTGGATTTTCTACTTCTTTCACAAACATTGTTACCATTCTTTTCTTTTGTTCATGAAACCTAATTCCTTCTGATAATTGAAAGTCAGTTAATGCATCCCCGCTTATCACAACAAATGTTTCATCTAAAAATTGTTCTGCTTGTTTAATACTCCCTGCTGTACCAAGCGGAGGAGAGTCTTCAAAATAATACAAGTTAACTCCCCATTTACTACCGTCACCAAAATATTGCTTAATGGTCGTACTCATATATTGAACAGTAATTGCAATTTCACGAATACCATGCTGGCGTAATAACTCAATATTATATTCTAAAACTGTTTTTTCTAATAATGGTAACATCGGCTTTGGAGTATTACATGTTAATGGTCTAAGGCGCCTTCCTTTTCCTCCAGCTAAAATAACCCCCTTCATATACTTCAGCCTCCACTTATATAATGTTCAGTAACTCCATATACCATATGTATATTCCCTATCCCACATGAACTAGCAGCATAAACTTGATTAGTTAAACACATCCTCATTTAGAAGACTATATAATTAAATTTCTAACCTATAAAAACGTACATTTCAAACAACAAGAAAGCGCTTACTATAAATTGGTAAATAATACTTATTAACGACAAACATATATACTAATTTTTCCATTACATTATGATACATCTTATCATCATAAACTAAAGGAAACAACGAGCTTTTTTTGTCATGTTTTGACTAAAAAAAGCAGGTGATTTCTCATCACCTGCTTTTTTTCCTACTCATTCAATAAATAATGCTTTCCTTTTACTAAATAAAAGACATTTTCAGCAATATTTGTAATATGATCTGCTACACGCTCAATATATCTCGCGACAAATGATAATTGTGTAATTTGCGTAATTGCTTCTGGTTGTTCCGGAACTGAAGATATAAACTCACGAATTGCTTTTCCATATATTTCATCAACGGAATCATCCATTTCAGCAATTTGTTTCGCAAAAGTTAAATTTTCTTGTTCATATGCTTCTAACGCTAAATGCAACATCTCATTTGCAACCGCAAACATTTCATCTAGGTTGTGCAAACTAACAGCCACTTCTTTTTCCCCAAGACGAATTGTAGCCTTTGCAATATTAACAGCATGATCTGCAATGCGCTCTAAATCTGTCGCTGTTTTAATTGAAATAAAAATCCTTCTTAAGTCACTTGCTACAGGTTGCTGCTTCGTAATGAGCATAAGCGCAAGATCGTTTATTTCCTCTTCTAAATTATCCATGCGGTAATCACCATCAATGACCTCTAACGCTTTCTCTACATCCCTTGTATGCAGACCTTCCATAGCAATCAATAAAGCCGCATTTGCTAATTCTCCAAGCTCAATCACCTTTTGCTGTAACGCTTTTAAATCACCTTGAAACTGTTCTCTTACCATTTTTCTTCCCCCTCAATATTATGTGCCATTATATAAAAGTGAAACTTTAATCAACCCTCATCAATCGGGATTTGATAGGCAGCAAGATCCCCTCCCTAACTTCTTTGCTTTCGCTAAATTTTAAGGTGGGGGTCTTACTGCCCGCAAATAGCGGGGTAAATCTCCTACATAGCCTCTTACGCTTGTAATAAACCTTAAGATAAGGAGAAGTATTACTTCTTTATTAACAGTAAGATAAAATAAGAAATGCCCTCTGTTAAGAGGGCATTTGCTCTTAGCTTTGAAACGATATCAACCAAAGCGACCTGTAATATAATCTTCTGTACGCTTATCTGAAGGAGTCGTAAATAATTTGTTTGTATCTGTATACTCCACAACTTCCCCGCTTAAGAAGAAAGCTGTTTTGTCTGAAATACGCGCTGCTTGTTGCATATTATGCGTTACGATAACAATACTAAAATCTTTCTTTAGCTCTTGAATCAATTCTTCTACTTTTAATGTTGAAATTGGGTCTAATGCCGATGTTGGCTCATCCATTAAAATAACGTCTGGCTCAATAGCTAAGCAGCGTGCGATGCATAGACGCTGTTGCTGTCCACCAGATAAACCGTATGCATTATCGTGCAAACGATCTTTTAACTCATCCCAAATCGCTGCTCCACGTAAACTTTTTTCAACAATTTCATCTAATGTCTTTTTGTCACGAATACCATGGATTTTTGGACCGTATGTTACATTCTCATAAATAGATTTTGGAAATGGATTTGGCTTTTGGAACACCATTCCTACATGCGTTCTTAATTCTTCAACTGGATATGATTTATCAAATATATTGCGTTCTCTATACTCAATTACACCTGTAGTTCGAACGATCGGTACTAACTCTACCATGCGATTTAATGTTTTTAAGTAAGTTGATTTACCACAGCCACTTGGACCGATAATGGCTGTAACTTCATTCTCATGAATACTTAAATTAATATCTTTTAAAGCATGGTCTTCCCCGTACCATAAATTTAAGTTTTTCGTATCAAATACTACCTTCTTTGGCGCAGTCTCGATTTTCTCTTCGTTTTTCACCTGTACATTTACTACTGTTGCTACCATTTGAATTCCCCTTTCATCCACTTCCAACTTATTTTCGATTTCGTAACCATAAAACAAATATATTGATAAATAGCAACAAACCTAACAAAACAATCATCCCAGCTGCTGCTACATACTGAAATTCTTCTTGTGGCCTACTCATCCAATTAAAAATTTGAATTGGTAGAACTGTAAATCTATCAAACATACTAAATGGAACATAATTTGCAAACGCAAGTGCCCCAATAACTAATAGTGGTGCAGCCTCTCCAATTGCTCTTGATATCGCTAACGTACAGCCCGTTATAATCCCTGGGAAAGCATATGGCAATACAATTTGATACATCGTTTGCCACTTCGTAGCACCTAATCCGTAAGAACCCTCTAATAAAACACTTGGTACTGATCGAATTGCTTCTTGACTCGCCACAACAACTGTTGGTAAAACGAGTAGACTCATCGTCAATGCTGCTGCAACTATACTCTCTCCTAAATGAAGAGCATATACAAAAATAGTTAAACCAAGCAATCCAAATACAACAGATGGTACTCCTGCTAACGTTTGATTATTAATCTCTATTATTTTTTTAAATAGAGATTCCTTCGCATATTGCTCTAAATAAAGTGCTGTTCCAACTCCAAATATAAAAGAAACAGGTATAACAATACTCATAAATAATATTGTCCCTGACAAAGCTGCAGCAATACCAGCTTCTTTCGGATTACGTGAAGCGAAATTTGTAAAGAAATCTATTGAAAGATAACTTATACCTTTTTCAACAATTTGAAACAGTAACAAAAACAAAATTACGATTGAAAATAAAATTGCTATATAAAATAACAATTTGTAAATTCGATCTTTTAAAAAGCGTGATGCCATATTTTTTTGTATTTTTTTATGATTCAACATTCGCATATTATGTCATCCTCCTAAAACGGCGCATAATTGACTGCGAAATGATGTTCATAATAAAGGTAAACAAAAATAACGTTGCGCCTACAGCATACATGCTGTAATACGTAATCGTTCCATGCGGAGCATCACCTAAACTTACTTGCACAATATAGGCTGTTAACGTTTGAATAGAATGTGTCGGATCAAGCGATACATTTGGTGTGGATCCTGCTGCAATTACAACAATCATCGTTTCACCAATCGCACGAGAAGCTGCTAATATAATTGCTGCCATAATCCCTGTAAAAGCGGACGGAAACACCACTTGTTTTACCATTTCAAACCGCGTCGCTCCGAGTGCTAATGAAGCTTCTTTCGTCCCTTTCGCCACAGCTCTCATCGCATCTTCAGATAGAGATGCAATTGTAGGCATCATCATAAATCCGATAACGATTCCTGGACTAATCGCATTAAAAAACTGTAAATCTGGTATAATCCTTTGTAAAAGCGGTGTAACAACTGTTAATGCAAAAAAACCATATACAATTGTCGGGATACCTGCTAATAGCTCTAACATCGGCTTTAATATTTTCCGTGCACTATTTGAAGCATATTCGCTTAAAAATACGGCACACGCTAAACCGATAGGAATTGCTACAAACATAGCAATTGCTGTTACAAGGAACGTTCCACATATAAGTGGTAATATACCGAATTTAGGGTCTTCAAAAAATGGTAACCATTCTTTCTCCGTCAAAAAGGAGTATAATGATATTTTTTGAAAAAACATGATTGTTTCATTAGAGAGCGTAAAAACAATGCCAAGTGTCGTCACAATAGAAACACTAGCAATTATTTTTAGTAATAAAGGTACTATTCGATTGATTCGCTGCGTTTTTTTTCTTTGTTTTGTATTTCTTTCAATCAAATGTTGTACAGAAAATGTAATTTGACTTTTGTCATTATGAGCCAAAGATGAAAACCCCTTTCCACCCTGACATTACCTTTTTATTTCTGTTAACATACGCAGCTGTTCATTGTATTTTTCTTTTTTTAATTTTACATACCCGACCTCTTCAGCGAGGTTACCGACATGCTGAATCATAAACTCAACATAGTTTGCTACATTCATTTTATTTCGGATAGATGCATTATTCACATAAGTAAGTAGCGGCCTAGATAACGGCTTATACTTACCTGATTGAATGGTCTCTTTCGTCGGAAATACACCATTTACTTTTATTGCTTTCACCTTATCTCGATTAGCCATATAATAAGCATATCCTACAAAAGCAATGGCATGTTTATCATTCATTACCCCTTGCATAATAACTTGATCATCTTCAGACAAAGAGACTTTTTTTACAATGCGATGATTTTGTAAGATGACATTTTGAAAATAATCATACGTACCAGAGTCTACGCCTGGTGCATAAAACTTCACTTGTTCACGTGGCCATGTTGAATGAATTTGTGACCATCGCTTCTCTCTTCCATCTTCACTCCAAAGTAGTCGTAACTCGTCTACTGACATATCGTCTACCCATGTATTATGGCGATTCACAACAATCGTAAGACCGTCGTTAGCAACCTCAAAAGGTGTGAACTGAATAGAGTTTTTCTTCATTTCATTTTTCTCGACTTGTTTCATTACTCTCGAAGCATTATTTATATCTACTTCTCCTTTACTGAAACGATTAAATCCTCCCCCAGTTCCAGAAATACTGATGGAAATTTTCACGTCTGGATGCACCTTTGTATATTCCTCCGCTACTGCTTCTATAATAGGAAAAACCGTTGAGGATCCATCAACTCTCACTTCTCCCGTATCATTTAAAGCAAATGCAGTAGACATTTCAAAACAGAGGAACCATATTGATAATACGAAAACTTTAATCGGTGTACGCATCCATTTCACGTGTTCTTCCTCCTAGAAGTAACCGGAAATAACAGGATTACAGATATAAGAATACTGCTAAACTATTAATTCGGTTTTAATTGTTTGTAAAAGTTTTGTAAAGTTCCACATAAATCAACATATGGTACAATTTTAATTCAGTAGTAGCTATTCATTTCCTCTGACGATTTCCCTATAAAATATTTATCCCCTATCCCACCATATACAAGTATCATTTATACGGCCGCGTTTTTTTCAATGTTGTATACTTGTCCACATTTATTACACGATATGCATAAACCATAAAAAAAAGCACACTATCTTTTCAGATAGTGTGCTTTTTTACAACTTTTTTATTCATCATCTTGCTCTTTATTTTTATTGTCTTTATCATCTTTTGGAGCTTCACCATTTACTTCTTTGTTTTTCAAATCAAAGTAAGCGTCCATAATTTCACGACCAATATATCCATTAATACCAGTCTTATCATCATGTACCCACGGAACGACAACAGAGAATGCTACTTCTGGATCTTCAAGTGGCGCATAGCCTACTAATGTTAAGTTATATGTTTCCACACGTTCACCGTTTGCCTTTCTACCAATCTCTTTATCTCCGCCATACACAGTTTGCGCGGTACCTGTCTTCCCTGCCGCTTTATATTTTGCACCTGTAAAGTATTTTGTAGCTGTACCACCTGAATCATTATAAACTTGTCTAAATCCTTCTTGAACACGTTTAATTTGCGATTCTGGCATATCAACACGATTTAATACTTTCGGTTCCATAGATTGAACAACTTTCCCAACTTCATCCGGTTTCACTGCCGGTTGACGAATTTCTTTTACAACTTGTGGTTGCATACGATATCCGCCATTGGCAATCGTCGAAATATATTGCGCTAATTGAAGCGGTGTATACGTATCATACTGTCCAATTGATAAATCTAGTAAGAAACCTGGTTGACTACTTCTACCCATCTGACCAGCAGATTCATTCGGTAAATCAATTCCTGTTTTTACACCAAGTCCAAACTGTCCGAAATAATAACGCATCGTATCAAATGCTTTTTGAGGTATATCTAACGTACCACCTCTCACATACTGAACACCGGCGATATTCATCGCTGTTTTAAACATATAAACGTTAGAAGACATTTTTAAAGCTGTAAGGTCATTAATGTATCCCATCGTTTTCCAAGACGACTTCGTAGGTGTACCTTTTAATTTAATTGGTTCATCCAATTGCACCGATCCTGGTTGAATCGCACCAGTTTGATATCCAGTAAGTACTGTTGCACCTTTTACAGTTGATCCCATCGGATAAGAACTTGTCATGGTACCTAATGCAAAGTCATTTACTTTCGTTTGACCATCTTCGTTAACTAATTGTTTCCCCGCCATAGATAAAACTTCGCCATTTTTTGGGTTCATCATTACAACGAATGCGCGATCTAAAAGAGGTTCGCTTCCTTTAAACCTCATTAAATTCTTCGCAAGAATATCTTCCACGCGCTTTTGTAATTCCATATCAATTGTTAAGTTCAGGTCATTACCACTTTGTCCTTTTGATACATTAATCGTTTCTAAAATATTACCGTTTTTATCTGTAACATTTCTAACTTCTGCTTTCGTACCGTGTAGGCTATCTTCATACTGTTGCTCAAGATAACTTTTTCCTACTCGGTCATTTCGATTATAATCACGAACAAGATAGTAATCTAGTCTTTCTCTAGGTAAACCTTCATCAGATGTCGACACCCCACCAAGTACACTTCGGAATAAATCATCGTACGTATATTTTCGATCCCAATCAACATTCGTATCTACACCTGGTAATGCTGCTAAGTTTTCACTAATAATCGAATATTCCTTTTCTGTAGCATCCTTTTTAATAACTTGAGGTGTCATTGCATATCCGCCATCCATCTTACTCTTAATCGCTAGTATTTCTAGATCTTTTGCGGATAATTGATTAACCTCTTCTTCTGTTACACGACTTCGCTGGCGCTCGTCTAATTCTTTATCATCAATTTTTTTATCTTTAAACTCTTGACGATCTTTATTCGTAATTTTTTCTTTAGCTTCCTCTTTATGCATAGCAAGCCAATAATCCTTTTTATCGCGATCCGTTAATTTATCTGTCGGTACTTCAATCAAATCTGCTAGCTTTTTCGCTGTTTCTAAGCGATCTTCTGCAGTTGATCCTTTCATTTTTGTAAATGTAATAGTACGAATGGCTACATTATCTACTACAGCTCGCCCATAACGGTCAAATATTTTCCCACGCGGTACAGGATTACTTATCGTTGAGTTTTCTTTCTTCTCCACTTCATTCTTATATTCTTCACCACGAACAATTTGTACATATCCGAGCCTTACAATAACCGCGGAGAACATTAAAAACACGCAGAAAAACAGCACGTTTAACCGAAAAGGAACGTGGGTCTTTTTCTTATTTTGCTTCTGTTTCTTGCTCATACAAACCCCCTCTACCAACAGCTATGTAATGTGAAAGGGACACCTTCATACAGGTGTCCTCACTGCTGTCTTACATCTTTTTCTATTCTAGCATAAAACAAACGAGAAGTTAACCTTCTGGTTCAGTTTGGTTTTGCGCGTTCCCTTGCGTTACAACACTTGCTTTACTCGCATTTCTCTCATCATATTTGACATTTTTAACTGCAAAATAAATAAGAAAATGTCCAGCACCTAAAATACATAATAAGTAAGGTAAACTTTTTTCAGGTGGAAAGAATAGTACAGCACATAAAAAACTTAAAATGGAACAGATTCTTCCGGCGTTTAACCACAGCTCCCGAACAACGACATATTCCACACGCCATTCTCTCGCATTTTTCGCTCTACCAATTACGTCATATGTCATTGATCCGTACGGAACAAGTAAAATAGGATATGCAATTGCAATACATGCCGCATAAATAAGTAATTTCGTGTATGTAACATTGAAAATAACTAAAAAGACGACAGCATATAAAATAATGCCTCCAAGTAAAATTGCTTTTTTTCGCCACTCCTTCTTTAACATACGAGCAACTAAGTAATAACATACAAAGGATACAGCAGAGTTCACTAAACTGTATTTCCCTAATGCAAACTCACTATTAGTTGCTAAATAAACATATACTGAAATGACAAAAATAAACGTTCCTTCTCTCAATCCTTGGAAAAAATGAGCTCGTGTAATCTTTCCCCAATTTTTATCAATCCGTCGTTCTTTCAATACTTGCACGATTTCATAACGCCCTTCACATTCTCTTTTAGATAAAAAGAAGCTTAAGACGACAGCAATTGCAAATAGAACTAATGAAAGAAAGAATATAACAGTATAGCCACTCCATTTCTCCATACGTGAAATTGTGTATCCTGCTGCTATCGGTCCAATCATTCCAGAGAAGGATGTAAGAAGTCCAAGAAACCCATTAAAGAAATCTCTTGTTTCTGGTTCTGTAATTTCAAATGTCAATAAGTTAAAAGCCAACCAGTAAAAACCGTATCCTACTCCTAAAAGAGCCCCCATTAATAAAATATACTGAGAAGCACTTTTCCCTGCTACTAAGACAACAATAAAAAAAATTGCGAGCGTCCCTACTCCTATTCGTAATAAAATCGAACGATCGATACGTTTCGCTAATTTTCCCCCTACAAGAAATGTGAGAGGCTGTAATACCACGCTGGCTAAATTATACAAGCCAAGATTCACATAATTTTGTGTTTGTTTCCATAAATAAATATTTACAAACGTATTCGATAAAGAAATTGCGAGCGTGTATAAACCTCCTATAAGGAGCAATAACACTAAATCCCGATTCACTTCAACGTCACCAATTATATGTTTCCATTTCATACACAACTCTCCTTTACTTCATGTTCTAGTCTTCCAAAGACAAGCCCAATTATGTAAAAGGAAAGCATAGAAAAAAGCTAGGAGCTCTCCCCTAGCTTTTTCTATATTATTACGATTATTTTGCTTCTTGGTAACGTTTTTCAGCAGCGTTCCAATCTACAACGTTCCAGAATGCGCCGATGTAGTCTGGACGACGGTTTTGGTAGTTTAAGTAGTAAGCATGCTCCCAAACATCTAAACCGATAACTGGAGTTTTACCTTCAGTTAAAGGAGAATCTTGGTTTGGAGTGCTTGTTACTTCTAACTCACCATTGTTTACTACTAACCAAGCCCAACCAGAACCGAAGCGAGTTGCGCCAGCTTTTGCGAATTCTTCTTTGAATGCATCGAAGCTACCGAATTTTGCTTCAATTGCAGTTGCAAGTTCACCTACAGGTTGTCCTCCGCCGTTTGGAGATAGGATTGTCCAGAAGAATGTATGGTTAGCATGTCCGCCACCATTGTTACGTACTGCTGTACGGATTGCTTCTGGTACTTCGTTTAAGTTTGCAACTAATTCTTCTACGCTTTTGTCAGCTAATTCTGCATGACCTTCTAAAGCAGCGTTTAAGTTTGTAATGTACGTGTTGTGATGTTTTGTATGATGGATGTTCATTGTTTCTTTGTCAAAGTGAGGCTCTAAAGCATCATACGCATAAGGTAAATTTGGTAATTCGTGTTTTGCCATTGTTATATTCCTCCCAGTTTATGTATTGCCACTTAAGTGACATACAACTTCATTCTACCCTAATTGCCATAGGGTGCAAACAAATAAATCACATTGTCTTGCTATCATTAAAGTAGCAAAATTCCCACTTCTTTTCAATTAAAATGCTCATATATTCCGTAAAAAAAGCTTCCTTCTACAAGGAAGCTTCCTGCTAACATAATAAACATGCGAAATGGATATGGACCCTGTAGGACTCGAACCTACGACCGGACGGTTATGAGCCGTCTGCTCTAACCAGCTGAGCTAAGGGTCCACAATTATGTATGTAACAACATATCAAATAAAGGAATTCCTATCGGATATGCTCTTTAAGAAATGTAAGATAAATTTACCATATAGAAAAGAAAAGTGTCAATTGTATTTTTCTTATTTAAAAGAAGAAAGTTAATAAAAGAAATTTAGTTATCTCCACTATATGTAAATATAATATATCTTGAGATTCTCTAGATTCCTACGTTACAATGATTTTATACATACATAAAGGAAGTGAATCTATGTCCATATTTACCCAATTCGTAAAAAGCATATACTCGCCTAAAGATATGGCGCTATTCCGTTTTCAAAAAATCGGTAAAACCATTTTGTATATTATGCTACTTTGCTTAATTACTACTATTCCAAGAACTTTTTTGTACGGTAGTTTTATCCAGGATGGTGTTGGCATGGTAAATCAAGTCATCGATAAAGATTTACCTGATTTTAAAATCGAAAATGGCGAACTAAAAGCTGATATTGATCAACCTATTGAAAAAGAAGAAGGAAATACACTTTTCGTATTTGATCCAAATTCAACAGACCTAGAAAAATATCAAAATAAAACAGGTTTATTTGTTTTAAAAGATAAAGTAGTCTCTATGGGAAATGGTCAAACACAAACGTATTCTTATAACGATTTGTTAGGTGCATCTCTTGAGAAAAAAGATCTACAAGAATTTATTTCTTTATTCGATAATATTTATCCAATTTTATTATTTGTTATTGGATTCTTAGTGTACCTATTCCAATTATTCATAACTTTTGTAGGCGTGACTTTACTTGCGTTCATCGGTTCTGCTATGAGCGGTCAACGTAAACTATCCTATAAACAAGTTTGGACACTAACTGCATACAGCTACACAATTCCAACAATCTTCTTTATGATTATGGATGCATGCAAGATTGTCGTACCTGGATCAACATTCATCTATATCGCAGTTGTTTTAATTGTTCTGTACTTAACAATTAAAGAAGTTCCAAAACCGAAAGAAAAATAAGAACGAAAAAAAATGCCTAAATAGGCATTTTTTTTTTGGACAAGCATATATTCCTAGCAAAGGAGTGAAGAATATGAAGAGATTAGGTATATTCCTATTCGTGCTTGTTCTCGGTTATATATTTTATTACGATATAAAAATCGGTACTTTACCGATGTTAAGTTCATATAAAAAAACAACTGCTGCTCAAACAATTAAAAAAGAAAACACAGACAGTCAACAAAATAAAGCGAACAAAACAGAAAAAGAAACGGATGTATCTTATAAAACAATTGAAGTAAAAACTGGTGAGACAGTTCTTTCTATTACAGAACAAATTAACAAGAAAAAAATTCCTTCCATAGAAAAAGTCATTGACGACTTTAAACAATTAAACAAAAGTACATCTGCTACAAAAATACAAATTGGAAAGTCTTATAAATTCCCGTTATATCAATAAGCTATCACTTAATCCTTGTCAATTACATAAAGGCGCTGATACAATAGTAAAAGTGAAACCGAGTACTTCGGTTTCTATAGCCCTATATCACGTATACTATCATTGATATGAGGGACTAAATAAGAAACTTCTTTTATAAGGAGAGCGATCTATTCGTGAATGAAATGACTCATCGTACAAAAACACGTCCAGTTAAAGTCGGTAATTTAACAATCGGCGGTAATAATGAATTAATTATACAAAGTATGACAACAACAAAAACACATGATGTTGAAGCAACAGTTGCTGAAATCAAGCGTTTAGAAGAAGCCGGCTGTCAAGTCGTCCGCGTTGCCGTTCCAGATGAACGCGCAGCAGATGCTATTGCTGATATAAAAAAACAAATCAACATTCCACTTGTTGCTGATATTCATTTTGATTATCGCCTTGCTTTAAAAGCAATTGAAGGTGGCATCGATAAAGTACGTATCAATCCAGGTAATATTGGTCGTCGCCATAAAGTAGAAGCTGTTGTAAATGCAGCAAAAGAGCGCGGTATTCCAATCCGTATCGGTGTAAACGCTGGTTCATTAGAGCGACACATTTTAGAAAAGTACGGGTACCCAACTGCAGATGGTATGGTTGAGAGCGCGCTACATCATATTAAAATTTTAGAGGACTTAGATTTCCACGATATTATCGTATCTATGAAAGCCTCTGATGTTAACTTAGCAATCGAAGCATACGAGAAAGCTGCTCGTGCTTTTGATTATCCATTACATTTAGGTATTACAGAATCTGGAACATTGTTTGCCGGAACTGTAAAAAGTGCTGCTGGTCTTGGAGCAATCTTAAATAAAGGCATCGGAAATACACTACGTATTTCATTAAGTGCTGATCCAGTTGAAGAAGTAAAAGTTGCTCGCGAATTATTAAAATCATTCGGTCTTGCGTCTAATGCAGCAACACTTATCTCTTGTCCAACTTGTGGTCGTATTGAAATCGATTTAATTAGCATTGCTAACGAAGTGGAAGAATACATCTCTACACTTCAAGTACCAATTAAAGTTGCAGTACTTGGTTGCGCTGTAAATGGCCCTGGTGAAGCTCGTGAAGCTGATATCGGTATTGCCGGTGCACGTGGAGAGGGATTATTATTCCGTAAAGGGCAAGTCGTTCGTAAAGTGCCAGAAGAAACAATGGTAGAAGAACTGAAAAAAGAAATCGACGTAATTGCTGCTGAAATGGCTGCTGAACGAGAAAAAGAAAAAGAGACACAAGAACAATAAAAAGAAGGTTGCCACAATATTTGTGAGCAACCTTCTTTTCTACGTAAAAAAGCTCGTCAGTTATATAACCGACGAGCTTTTACTTTGCACATTTTGGACAACGACCATATATTTCAAACTTATGACCCGTTACTTCATAACCGGTAAAATCTTTATTCATAAAATCCATTGGGCAGGAAGTAATCTCTTTCGTTCCCCCACAATCCAAACAAATAAAATGATGATGATGTTCCATAATAGAACAAGTAAAACGAAAATGTTTTTCACCATTTAATTCCGTTTGTTCTAAAACACCAATCTCAGCAAAAACTGTTAAGTTACGATAAATCGTATCAAAACTAAGCCCTGGATAATCGTCCTTCATATGCTCTAAAACGTCTTTCGCAGTTAAATAACGATTATGTGCTGCAAATAATCTGAGCATCTCTTCTCTTTTTCCAGTATGTTTATATCCTTTTTCTTTCATTAGGCGTAAAGCTTCTGTTAGATTCATACCTATCCCTACTTTATGCAGTTTTTTTCTTCTTCCATAAAATCGCACCGATTAAAATAAGAACTGCTATCATAACAATTGTACCACCTGGCGCTAGATCAAGTTGATACGAAGCAAACATTCCACCAATTACTGCAATTTCACCAAATAAAATGGAAAAGAAAATTGTTTGTTTAAATCCTTTAGCAATACGAATACTTGCTGCAACTGGTAACGTCATTAATGATGATACCAGAAGAACCCCCACTACACGCATTGATACTGCAATGACAAGAGCAACTAATATAATGAAAATAAAGTGAATCCATTTCGCTCTTAAACCAGTTGATACTGCGTATTCCTCATCAAATGATAATAGAAACAGCTCTTTATATAATAAAATAATTGTCGCAACAACAACAATTGCTACAATCCCAATAATAATTAAATCTGTACTTGTTACAGCACTGACACTACCAAATAAATAACTAAATAAGTCTGTGTTAAATCCATTTGCAAGTGAAATGAAAATAACTCCAACCCCCATCCCTGCCGAAAGGATAATTGGAATTGCTAATTCTTGATAGTGCTTATATACAGTTCGTAACTTTTCGATTAGTAGCGCTCCACCAATCGAGAAAATCATCCCCATATATAAGGGGGTTAAAAATCCACCTGTAAAAATGGTTTTTTCAAGTAATAAACTTGCTGCAATACCCGATAACGTCACGTGACTTAATGCATCCGCAATAAGAGATAAACGACGAATAACAACAAACACACCAATTAGCGGTGCAACAAGTCCAATTAAAATACCAGCGTATAAAGAATTACGTAAAAAGTCATATTGTAAAAAATCTTGTATCATTATATCCTCCCGTGATGCTCATGTTCGTGTTCTAAACGATGAACATGATGTCCATATAAGACGGACATTTCTGCATCTTCTAACTCTCGGAACTTCTCTACATTTCCATGGAAATGTAGATGTTGGTTTAGGCATGCAACATGTGTTACTTTTTCGGTAACAGCTCCCATATCATGAGTAACAAGAATTAATGTGATCCCGAGCCTTTTGTTTAAATCCTCTAATATTTCGTAAAAACTTTCCACATTTTTTACATCAATTCCAACAGTAGGCTCGTCCAAAATAAGCAATTCAGGATCACTAACGAGCGCACGAGCAATAAATACACGCTGTTGCTGTCCACCAGAAAGCTCTCCAATGTTACGATCTTGAAACTCACTCATCCCTACATCAGCAATTGCTTTTTCTACCTTTTTCTTATCCTCTTTTGTGAAAAAGCGAAAAAGCCCTTTTTTCGAAACAAGTCCCATTGACACAACTTCAGAAACAGTTGCTGGAAAACCAGAATTGAAACTATTTGCCTTTTGGGATACATAACCAACTTTGTTCCATTCCTTAAACTTCTTACTATCAACGCCAAACACGCGAATGCTTCCTTCTTTTGGCTTTAAAACACCTAATAAACACTTAAGTAAAGTTGATTTACCTGAACCATTCGGTCCCACTAAACCTAAAAAAGCTCCCTTCGGAACTTGCAAATTAATATTTTCTAACACATTCCGATCTTCATATCGGAATGTTAAACCTTCAATTTCTAATATATTATTCATAGCATCTCACCTATTTTAATTCAGAATGATTCCGATTTATATCTATTTGAATTATAGTACAGCTTATTATAGTTGTAAACCAATCTGCCTAAAATATATCTATTTTTTCAAGAAACCTTACTATTATAACAAAAAGCAGAGAAAAATTCTCTGCTTCCGAAAAATATTCCTATAAACTTTTTAGTGAATAGCCGATTTAAACTTACCACCATTTGTCTCTTGCGTGCTCATAATCGTAACAAATGCATTTTCATCAATTTCATGCACAATTGATTTTAACTTCGTCACTTCTAGACGCGTTACAACTGCATAAATAACTTCTTTTTCTTTATCCGTGTAACCACCTTTCGCTACAAGCTTTGTAGTTCCACGGCCAAGACGATGCAAAATCGCGTTTGATACTTCCTCATATTGATCAGATACAATTAAAACCGCCTTCGTTTCATCTAGCCCTTGAATTACTGTATCGATCGTTTTAAATGCGATATAGTACGTCATAACAGAATACATCGCTTGTTCCACACCAAACACAAATGCTGCCCATGCAAAAATAAATAAGTTCACAAACATTACGAATTCACCAACAGAGAATGGTAATTTCTTCGTTAATAAAATCCCCATAATTTCAGTTCCATCTAGCGATCCACCATGACGAATTACAAGTCCTACACCAAGACCTAAAATAAGACCACCAAACACTGTCGCTAAAATAGGTTCTGTTGTAAATGGCGGTACCGCATGTAACGTTGACTCAATGAAAGCTAACGCTACAATACCAAATGTCGAAGATAACATAAATGTTTTTCCAATTTGCTTATAACCGGAATACATAAATGGGATATTGAGAACAACGACTAAAGTAGAAAAACTTAACCACCAAATGTTAGGAGTAAGATAATCTAATATAAGAGAAATACCAATAATTCCACCATCAATAATTTTATTTGGCATTAAAAATAGTTCAATTGCTACCGCCGCGCATGCTGCTCCAAAAATAATCATAACTAAACGATAAATGAGATGAATAACACTTTCTTTTCGATGTTGCTTTTGCTCCATAAGTCCTCCCTTTACTCTTTTTCTGTAGTTTTGTCCTTATATTATAACATACGCTTCTTTTCCTCATGAAAAAGAAACTCCACACGAATATGTACAAGCTATATGCTCATATATTTCGATAGAAGAACGCGTGAAGGAGGATAATAAGATGAACCTCATTAAACAAATTGTTAATAAAAAATTAAATCATATTTCTACAAAAGAGCTATTAAAATATAGCAAAGAATATGAAGTTCCCATTACAGCCGCACAAGCTGATCAAATCGTTTTACTTATGAAGGGTAAAAATATTAATATTTACGATAACAACGAGCGACTAGAGCTTTTAAAACAAATCGCAAAAGTAACTTCCCCTGCCACTGCCCAACAAGTAAATACATTATTTCAGCAACTACTAAAATAAGGAGGGGATTTCCCCCTCCTTATTGCGCTTTAATTTTTTCAAGAAGCCCTTCATCAAAAGTGCCGTTTTTCAGCATTTCGATTTCCAATTTGTATGGTGGCTTCTTATCTTTTTTATCTTCCCCTACATACGGTGTTTCAAGAATTTTTGGTACATGCATTAACTGTGGATGATGTACAATGTGATGCAATGCTTTATACCCAATGTGACCAAATCCAATGTTTTCATGACGGTCTTTTCCTGCTCCGCGTACATTTTTACTATCATTAATATGAAGTACTTGTAAACGATCTATACCAACGATCTTATCAAATTCGTTTAATACGCCGTCAAAGTCATTTACAATATCATATCCTGCATCGTGCGTATGACACGTATCAAAGCATACAGATAGCTTTTCATTATATTTTACACCATCAATAATCTTTGCAATTTCTTCAAAGCTACGACCGCATTCTGTTCCTTTTCCTGCCATCGTCTCTAACGCAATGTTAACCGTCTGTTCTGGCGTTAATACTTCATTAAGCCCTTTAATAATTTGTTGAATACCAGCATCTGCTCCAGCACCAACGTGCGCTCCTGGGTGAAGAACAATTTGTTTCGCTACACCTAATGCCGATGTTCTTTCAATTTCCATGCGAAGAAAGTCTACGCCTAATTGGAATGTTTCTGGCTTCGTCGTATTCCCAACATTAATAATATACGGCGCATGGACGATAATTTCCTCAATTCCGTTCAGCTCCATATGTTTTCTTCCTGCTTCTATGTTCAATTCTTCAATTGGTTTTCTTCGTGTATTTTGCGGTGCACCTGTATAAATCATAAACGTTGTTGCACCGTATGAAACAGCCTCTTCACTTGCTGCTAATAACATTTTCTTACCACTCATGGAAACATGAGATCCAATCTTTAACATACAATCACCTCTTCAATATACAATAGATATAATGATAGCATAATTTGTAGAAATATGTAGTGAATTGTTTGTTCACAAAAGACGCACTACACAAATTCATATGACTATTTAGACAGACTATACTCTTCATTTAAATTAGCGGGATTAAAAAAAGATAAGGGAAACCCCTTATCTTTTTTTATTGCTATATTTTCTCTTCACTTTGTCACGTTCTGTTGCAAGTTTACGTTTATAGTTTGGTTTTACTTTTTTCGGTTTTTTAATAACTTTCGTTGCCATAACATCAAGTTCGTCATTTGGTTTTTTACGGCTCTTACGACGACGACGCTCACCTAAATCTGCCCACTCATCTCCACGTAAATCTACATGTTTAAACTCGATATGACGTTGTTTTTCTAAGCTATCTAACGCTTCTTCGTTTGCTGGATCATAAATCGTCACTGCAATACCAGAATGCCCCGCACGTGCTGTTCTTCCAACGCGGTGAACGAAGAAATCTAAATCTGATGGTAGCTCATAGTTAATAACATGGCTAATCCCTTCAATATCAATACCACGTGCTGCTAAATCAGTCGCAACAATATATTGGAATTCAAGGTCACGAATTTGTTTCATCATTTTTTTACGATCACGTGGTGATAAATCCCCGTGAATTCGTCCAACTTTTAAGCCACGTTCCATTAATCCATCAGCAACTTGGTCTGCCATCTTTTTCGTATTCGTGAAAACAACTGCTAAATACGGTTTAAATTGAAGTAGCATTTTATGCACTAAATCAATTTTATTACGATGTTTAGAAGGCACTAAATAGTGTTCAATGTTTCCAGCTGCAACTTGTTTTGGATTGATATGAATATGCTCTGGATTCTCCATATATTTCTTCAGAAACGGTTTTAGTTTTTGAGGAATTGTTGCAGAGAAAACTAACATTTGCAAGTTTTTAGGCATGCGTGCTGCAATTTTGTCTACATCATGAATGAATCCCATATCAAGCATTAAGTCTGCTTCATCGACAATAATCGTATTTGCTTTATGAACAAATAATGCTTGTTCTTCAACTAAGTCTTTAATACGTCCTGGTGTCCCAACTACGATATGAGGTTGTTTTTTCAATTTCTCAATTGAACGTTGTTTATCAGTTCCACCAATTAAACAACGTGCTGTAATCATTTGGTCTTCCGCACAAAACTTTGTTAATTTCACGATTTCTTCGTAAATTTGTTGTGCTAACTCACGAGTAGGCGCTGTAATAACAAGTTGTACTTCTTCACGACTTGCATTAATTCTGTTTAATGTAGGAAGTAAGTATGCATGTGTTTTCCCAGAACCTGTTTGGGATTGTCCAATTACACTTACACCTTTTTTCACGACTGGGAAAATTTTCTGCTGAATTCCTGTCGGCTCTGTAAAGCGTAGTTCACGAACTGCATCTATTAAAAATGGTTTAAAATCATACTGTGTAAAAGTTTGTTGTGTCATAAGTTACACCTTCTTTCTAAAATTTCTACTGCGCGCACAAATCAGTCAAGTCTACATTATATCGAAATCTACAAGTAAAATCCATCTTTAGTTTAGGTTTTCACTTCAAAAACTAACCTTCTTCCCTTTTATTGCATATTGTATGTGTATATACCTAACTGAAGAAAGGAGGATTTCTCACATGTTTCCGAAATCCCCTACAAGGCAAATGTATCCGAATCCAGGGCAGCAACCTTATACACCATATCCAATTCCACAACTACCACCAATGGCACAAAAAAAGAAAGGTTTTCTTGCTAAGCTTTTTAAAAAACACGATCCAACCGAGCCGTTTATGCAAATGGTTCCACCTTACCGACAAATGGAAGGGCAACCAATGATGCATCAGCAACCACCACCGCCGCAATATCATCAGCAATATCCGCAGCAATACCAGCAACAATATCCGCAGCAATATCCGCAGCAACATCCTGAGCAAATGATACCGCCTCAAATGTATGAATCAAATGAAACGCGCGGCGGCGCAACTACAACTGCGGCAACAGCAAGCAGTGGCATCGGCAGTTTTTTTTCGAACTTAATTTCGAATCCAACTAATATGATAAATAACATCGAAAAAGTATCCCAAGTCGTTCAATCTGTAGGTCCTGTCGTCGAACAGTATGGTCCTATTATGCGTAGTCTACCAAGCATTGTTAAAATCCTCACCTCTGGAAAAAGCACGGAAGAAAATCAAACGGAAAATGTAACAGAGCCAGTTGAGGTAGAAAGTCCGCCTCCTGCACCTCAAAAAAAGAAACGAAAACGAAAGAAAATAGTGATTGAACCTGTAATAGAAAAAGAGTTACCGAAAGAACCAGTTCAACAAACAGCAACAAAACCAAAACTATATGTGTAACAATCCTTTGTTTTCTATCCACTCCTCCTTTATAATGTAAAAGACTATGCACAAAAGTATCCCTTGTTTAGAAGGAGAGGATTACTCATATGAAAATTGTTAAAATTTCCCCTCGTGGTTATTGCTACGGTGTTGTCGATGCAATGGTAATTGCACGTAACGCCGCATTAGATAAATCATTGCCGAGACCCATTTATATTTTAGGTATGATTGTTCACAATAAACATGTTACAGACGCTTTTGAAGAAGATGGAATCATCACATTAGACGGTCCAAGTCGCTTAGAAATTTTAGATAAAATTGATTCTGGTACTGTTATTTTCACTGCACACGGTGTTTCTCCAGAAGTTAAACAACGCGCAAAAGAAAAAGGTTTAACAACAATCGATGCTACTTGCCCAGATGTTACCAAGACGCATGACCTTATCGAAGCTAAGAAAGCGGAAGGGTATCATGTCATTTATATCGGTAAAAAAAATCATCCAGAGCCAGAAGGCGCAGTTGGTATTGCACCTGACATCGTTCACCTTATCGAAAGAGCCGATGATTTAAAAACATTAGAAATCCCAACAGATAAAATTTTAGTAACAAATCAAACAACGATGAGTCAATGGGATGTTCAACATTTAATGGAGGACATTCAAAAAAAATTCCCAACAGCAGAATTCCATAAAGAAATTTGTTTAGCAACTCAAGTTCGCCAAGAAGCTGTCGCTAAACAAGCTGATGTTGCAGACTTAACAATTGTTGTTGGTGATCCGAAAAGTAACAATTCAAATCGCTTAGCACAAGTATCACAAGAAATCGCGGGTACAAAAGCATATCGAGTTGCTGATGTAAGCGAAATTCAATTAGAGTGGCTACAAGGTGTAGAAAACGTAGCTGTTACAGCAGGTGCTTCTACTCCAACGCCAATTACGAAAGAAGTTATCGCTTTCTTAGAGCAATATAACCCAATGAATCCCGCTACATGGGAAAGAGTTCGAAAAGTACCGTTACAAAAAATATTACCTCGCGTGAAAGTGAAAAAAGAACAATAATAAAAACCGTTGCTTGCATGAGCAACGGTTTTTATTTTTCTTATACAAATATAAATGGATCTGTATGTAACTGCGAAGCATGAATGTGTACATTGAGTTTCTTTGCATCCACTTTTTCTTGTAATTGCTTTTGTACACCTTGTTTCATTACTTTTTCAACATTATGTCCTGGGTCAACTATATTTAAACCGAGCATCATCGCATCATGAGCAACATGATAGTACATGTCACCAGTTACATATACATCTGCTCCTTTAAATTTCGCTTGGTTTATATATTTATTACCATCTCCACCAAGTACAGCTACTTTACGCACTTTATCGTCTAACTTACCGACAACTCTTGCGCCCTTCACGTCTAATGATTGTTTCACATGTTCTGCAAATTGACCAAGCGTCATTTCTTCTTGTAAGTATCCTATTTTTCCTAGGCCTAACGTTTCACCTTTATTATCAAGCGGATACACATCGTATGCTACTTCTTCATAAGGGTGCGCCGTTACCATTGCTTTAATCACTTTCCGCTGTAATGAAGCTGGAATAATCGTTTCGATTCGCACTTCTTCTACACGTTCTAACTGTCCAGTTTCCCCGATATAAGGATTTGTCCCCTCTTGAGGTACAAATGCGCCTGTACCCTCGCTACTAAACGTACAGTGGCTATAATTGCCGATATGACCAGCACCTGCGTCTCCTAATGCATTCCTTACTTCTTCTGCATGAGTGACTGGCACAAACACAACAACTTTTTTCATTTCTTCTGCATATGTCGGTGCCAAAACTTCTGTATTTTGCAATCCTAACGCCTCAGCAAGTAAATCATTTACCCCGCCCTTAGCAACATCCACATTTGTATGCGCTGCATAGATTGCAATATCATTTTTAATACACTTTTCAATAATTTTCCCATACGCCTTATCTGTATGAATCGCTTTTAACGGGTTAAAAATTAAAGGATGATGAGCAATAATGACATTTGCCCCTAATTGAATTGCTTCATCCACAACTTCTTCCGTTACATCTAACGCAATCAATACGTGCCGCACGGGTTTATTAAGCGCTCCAATCTGCAGGCCAATCTTATCTCCTTCCATCGCCAAATGCTTCGGATACATACTTTCAAATAAAGAAATAATTTCATGGCCATTTGGAATTTTACTCATGATAAAACCTCCCCTATCATTTTCATTTTCGCTTCTACTTCCCCACGCTTCGCTTTTGTTTCTTCAGAATCAGCTGCACGTTCTAACTGTTTTAAAATATTTTGGAAGTTTTTTAATTCTCCTTCCCATTTTTCAACGAAGGCTTCACTTTTTTCTGTTATTAAAAATGGTCCCATAAACAATTCAGCTTGTTTATTTTCAGAGTAAGGCGCTGCAACATTTCCTCGCTCCCCTACTAAAATTTCGTAAATTTTCCCATCTTCTTTTACGATTTTTTCATGGATAAGCTCCCAACCATTCTCAATAAACCATTCACGAATATGATGCGCTGCAATATTAGGCTGTAAAATTAAACGTGTTACACCTTCTAATTTTTCTTTACCACTTTCTAAAATGTCACGAATTAACGCTCCGCCCATTCCGGCAACCGTAATTACATCTACTTCTCCTGGTGCGATAACAGCTAATCCATTCCCTTTACGCACATCTACTTTATCTTGTAAACCACTTTCAGCTACAGTTGCTTGCGCAGAGCGAAATGGTCCATCTACGACCTCTCCTGCAACTGCTTTTGTAGCAATATTATTTATAATTGTATAACACGGTAAATACGCATGATCCGATCCAATATCAGCGACTGTAGATCCTACTGGTATTTCACGTACAACTTCTTCTAATCGTTTTGAAAGCTTTACTTCATTCATGTATTTCCATTACTCCTTCTCTTGTCAGTCTGTCTCCATGATAATGAATTTATAGTAGTTGTTGCAAGCCCATAACAACAATTCACTGCTCTATCATTCATCGTATTTTAGAAAATATAGAAAAACAAGCCCTTTGCATAAGCAAAAGGCTTGTCATACGGAACTTTATTTTTTCTTCGATAACCAATCAGCTACTTTAGCGGCTTGATCAGCTGGAACTATATTGGCAGGCATATTGCCTTTTCCTTTCGAAAGAATTTCTTTAATTTCATCCTTTGAAAGTTTCCCACCAATTTTTTGCAAGTTAGGTCCAACTGCCCCTTGTAACTGATCACCATGGCAGCTCGTACAACTTTGCTTCACAATATCTTCTGGTTTTGATGCCGTTTGTGCTGGCTTCCCGCCATTTTTTGCATCAGCTAACTCTTTAGATTTATTTAGCCCCTGAAATGAAAATACAAACATAACGATAATACCCAATGCTGCAATAAGAGCGAACGGAATCAGCGGATTACGTTTCATATCTCTTCTCCCCCTTCTATACCCCTAAATAGTTAGATGATTCAGTCATTTCCATTGTACTTGAAAACGCTCTATCAGAAAAGAGTAAACTACCACTTGTTAAAAATATTCCATAAATTCAGTTTATTGTTTTTTATTGTCATATCGCTTATTATTTCGATAATTATTAACGTTTCTCATCATATTTTTCGCTTTTCTACATATATTTTTGTATAGAATAAACAAAATTAATCGAAAAATCGAAAAATGAGCATTTGCAAATCAAAAGACAATTCTGTAAAATAAATTACAAGAAATTGTAATCGTTGCCGATAGCTAAATTTTAACAAAAATTAACAAAATAAAAAAGTTTACTTCACAATGGTGAAGTAAACTTAAAAAATAACCTATTCTAAAAAATCCTTAAGACGCTTACTACGGCTTGGATGTCTTAATTTGCGAAGTGCTTTTGCTTCAATTTGACGGATACGCTCTCTCGTTACGCCGAATACTTTCCCAACTTCTTCAAGCGTACGAGTTCGTCCATCATCTAAACCGAAACGAAGACGTAGAACATTTTCTTCACGATCTGTTAGCGTATCTAACACATCTTCTAATTGTTCTTTTAGCAATTCATAGGCTGCATGGTCCGCAGGCGATGTTGCTTCTTGGTCTTCAATAAAGTCACCTAAATGGGAGTCATCTTCTTCACCAATTGGTGTTTCAAGAGAAACTGGCTCCTGTGCAATTTTTAAGATTTCACGTACTTTTTCTGGAGCAAGATCCATTTCTTCACCAATCTCTTCAGGAGACGGTTCACGACCTAAATCTTGTAATAATTGGCGTTGTACACGAATTAACTTGTTAATCGTTTCAACCATATGAACTGGAATACGAATTGTTCGCGCTTGGTCTGCAATGGCACGTGTAATAGCTTGGCGAATCCACCAAGTTGCATACGTACTAAATTTGAAACCTTTACGATAATCGAACTTTTCAACAGCTTTAATTAGACCCATATTACCTTCTTGAATTAAGTCTAAGAAAAGCATACCACGGCCTACATAGCGCTTTGCAATACTTACTACAAGACGTAAGTTTGCTTCTGCAAGACGACGTTTCGCTTCTTCATCGCCTTCTTCAATACGCGTTGCAAGTCGAATTTCTTCTTCTGCAGATAGTAAGTCTACACGACCAATTTCTTTTAAATACATACGAACAGGATCGTTGATTTTAACCCCTGGTGGTACACTTAAATCATTGAGGTCAAACTCTTCTTCTGTTTTTGAAATTTGGCGATTATTAGGGCCTTCTTCGTTGTCATTATCACCAACTAAGTCAATGCCTTGTTCACCCAAATATTCATAGTATTCATCCATTTGATCGGATTCAATTTCAAATCCATTCATGCGTTCTGCAATCTCTTCATATGTAAGAACGCCACGTTTTTTTCCGAGCTCAGTGAGTTGTTCTTTCACTTGCTCAAGGGTCATTTCAGTTTCAATTTGTTTAGAACGAGCTGGTTTGTCAGCCATCTGTTCCCCTCCTTACGCGAGATACAAACATTCATTATACTAAAACTTTATCAAAAAAGCTATTTTCTCGCTTTTTGATTTTGTAAATATGCTACATAATATTTAGCAGCCTCTACAGGATCTGTTTTTTCCATTTGTTTCACTTTAAAGATGATCTCCATCTTTTCAAGTTTTTCCTGATGCCGTCTAAGCGTCTCCAAATGGCCTTGTAACACTTCTTCTGTGTATTCTGGATTAATAAATTCATCCGTCGAAATATCAGTGATAATATTTTTCAACTTTTCATCAGAGAGCCAACTTAAAAATGTTCCGACTGAAGGTTCATTTCCCTTTTCATAATATGCGTATAGTTCATATAAAATCCCTTTATGTTCTTCTGTATGAAAATCTTCTATATGGGATTCCATACGAACAGCTACTTCTGCACTTTGCAACATATGGTAAATAATTTCTCTTTCCGCTCTTTCAAAACCTGTTAACTTCGGTTTTGTTTGAACGACTTGAGACGGTTTAGCAACCTGCTTTATTTGTTTTTGCTGTACCTTTTGTTCTTTGCGATATTGGTGCAATTGATTCAAAAGTGTTTCCATTGAATACGAAAATTCTTGCGATAATGACTTCAAATATGACTCTGCCTGCATCGCATCTTGTAACAACGATAACTCTTTTAAAACACTTTTCACATATTCTTCTTTGCCAGACTCATCTTGCAAATTTTTCCCTAAACGCAAATAATTTATTTTAAAACCAACAAAACTCACACTTGATTTCACAAGATTTTCAAAAGCAGTAGTCCCATATTGTTGCACATATTCATCAGGATCAAGCTTATCTGGCAAGGATGTGACTTTCACTTGGCAACCAACTTTTAGCAATAATTGCCCTGCTTTCATCGTCGCTTCTCGCCCTGCTTTATCACCATCATAGCAAAGAACAACAGTTTCAACGTTACGTCGCAGAAGTTTTGCTTGTTCTTCAGTTAAAGCTGTTCCCATTGTCGCAACAGCTTCTTCCACACCACTTTTTACCGCAGCTAGTACATCGGCATATCCTTCGAAAAGAACCACTTGCCCACGCTTTCTAATAAATGGTCTTGCTTGGTGGAAGTTATACAACAATTTACTTTTGTGAAAAATCGGTGTTTCAGGACTATTTAAATATTTCGGAGTGTCATCTCCTAACGCCCTTCCACTAAACGCTATCACCTTACCTTGTAACGTATAGATCGGGAACATAACTCTTCCACGGAAGCGATCATAATGACTACCATCCTTCTCACTTCTTATTAGAAGGCCAGCTTGTTCCATAGTAGACAGCGATAAACCTCTTTTTTGTAAAATTTTCGTCGCTGCATCCCAAGCAGGTGATGCATAACCAATTTCAAACTTCTCAATCATCTCTTTCGTAATACCACGGTTTAATAAATATGAAAGTGCTTCATTTCCCTCTTCCGTATTTACTAATAAATGATGATAATACTTTTTCAATAATTCATGAGCTTGTTGCATGATGACAGTGTCATCAGATATGTCTTCTTGTTGTCCTTGTCCTGATGTGTACTCTGCAACCGCAATTCCATTTCTTTCGCCTAGCTTTTGAACAGCCTCGGTAAACGCCAGTCCTTCCATTTTCATTAGAAAGGAAAATACATTTCCACCTTCTCCACATCCGAAGCAATGAAAAATTTGCTTATCAGATGAAACAGAGAATGAAGGAGAATTCTCACCATGAAATGGACAAAGGCCGAAATAGTTACGCCCCTGTTTTCTAAGTTGAACGTATTCACCAATGACTTCTACAATATCGGATGATGTCCGAATCTGTTCAACAACTTCTTCGGGAATTCTGTTCCCCATAACTCCATCTCCGTGTCGTATTTTGTATTCGATATAAATTAAAAAATTCCTTTATAATTCGACAATATTTTTCTAAACTTGTTAGAAAGTGTTGCCGATTACATTGTATAAACGATTTTGAACCTTTCCTATAGGTCCTTTATCTGCATAAATCGCATATACATACTTGCTATATAAAATTGTATACATTTGCTCATCTGTTACAAATGTATCTCTTAGAAACAATACATATACACCTTTTTACAAGAAGAGTAGCAAGCCACATATACTGTTTGATCTTGAGATCTGTAACTTTTTCATGTTGATCCATATAACAATCAACTCCATTTTGTTCAGTATCTACAATGATCCAATTGCCTTGCTATTTCCTTAAAGGATGAGCATATGATGCGACAAACAAAATTCCGACATGAAATTCCGCTCCAACTTGCACAATTTCAGCCTTCACGGGATATACATCTACACCAACTAATATGTTGTTGATGTTTTGCATATTTCTGTATTCTACATCCCTTCTGTGAATCCTTCCATAATGTGCGTTTTCTTGTATAGATTTTGTCGATTTAACGTAATTACATGTCTTTTTCGTAAATCCTATCCCTAGTTTATTCTGAAAAATTAAAGTCTAAACGTAAAATATAGGTTTTTATCACAATTTTTTATTATAATATATTTTCTTCAACTACGCTACATATCCCTTTATTTTTTCATCTTACATTTCAGGATGACAAACTCACACCTTGAATATACTAAAAGACAAAGGAGTATAAGTATAACCATTACACTACAATCTATTACAAAATCCATAGGTATCATATTTCACATGAGCGAAAAAAGCACATTCACCTTTGGTAAATGTGCTAAAACATTTTTTGGTTTTGCACTGCATTCACAATAATATTTGCTGTTTCTTCAATCGCTTTATTCGATACATCGATTACTTGGCAATTTATTTTACTAATTACTTCCTCAAAGTGATCAATTTCTTCTTGAATACGATTAATATTTGCATATGTTGCTCCATCACTTAATCCAAGTGATTTTAATCGTTCTTTTCGAATATGATTTAACTTATCTGGCGTAATTTTCAAACCGAAACATTTTTCTTTTGCCACTTGATATAGTTCTTCAGGTGGGTCAACTTCTGGCACGAGTGGTACATTCGCAACTTTCAAGCGTTTGTTATGAGCTAAATATTGGGAAAGTGGTGTTTTTGATGTACGCGAAACACCAATCAACACGATATCTGCTTTTAAAATACCTCGTGCATCTCTGCCGTCATCATACTTCACAGCAAACTCAATCGCTTCAATCTTTTTAAAGTATTCTTCATCTAACCTACGGACAACACCTGGCTCATATCTCGGCACTTGCCCCGTAATTTCTTCAATTTGATCAATAAGAGGGCCGATAATATCGTATGCCTCTACCCCTTCTTTTGCAGCCTCTGTTACTAAATACTGGCGCATATCAGGCTTAACTAACGTAAAACATATAAGTGCTTGATTACTCTTAGCAATCGAAATCACTTCTTTTAATGTCCCTGTATCTTCTACATACGGTACACGTCTAATATCAGGAGCAAACGGGAATTGCCCCATTGCTGCTCGAACAACCAAATCAGCCGTTTCTCCTACAGAGTCAGATACGACATATACGATTTTATTATCCATTACATTACCTCACTTTAAACAAATTACACTTATTCGTTATTTACTAAATTTACAAACGCACGTGTAATATTTGTTTTTGTAATTCGCCCAATCACTTCTAAACCTTGTTTCGTATCTTTTACAACTGGCATTGCATCAATCTGTCTTTCTATTAATTCCATCGCAATATCATATAAAGAATCCTCTCTACGACACATCGCAATGTTTGGCATCCTTGTCATGATAATATTAACCGGAAGAGAGGTTAAATCCTGCTTTCCTAAGCTCGCTCTTAATAAATCTTTACGAGACACAACACCAACTAATAGAGTCATCTGATCTACAACGAACAATGTACCAACGTCCTCTAAAAACATCGTACAAATTGCATCGTATACGGAAACATTTTTATCAATTACAACCGGTCTAGATTGATAATCTTGTACTTTAATTTTCTTAACAGCTTCAGATAATAGCTGCCCCCCAGTTTTACCCGTATAAAAATAACCTACGCGTGGACGTGCTTCTAAATAACCAGCCATCGTTAAAATTGCTAAGTCTGGTCTTAGCGTCGCACGTGTTAGACCCAATTGCGCTGCAATTGATTCCCCTGTAATAGGACCGTGATCTTTTACAATCTGAATGATATGTTCTTGCCGTTTATTCAGCTCTATGATAATCACCACCTTTAATGCACAACGAAAAAAGTTATACTATCTCTTAAATATTATATACTAAATATGCTATTCGAAAAAGAAAGTATGTAAAAAGGACCGTATACGGCCCAAAATTATATTTGAAACTTATCAAGTTGTTCTAAAAAACGTCTTGATTTCAAATAAATTCCGCAATATTCATCATAATATGTATTCAATACTAAACGCATTTGTTTTTTTGTGCTATCCTTTACCGATACATTTCCGAGCCTATGTAAATCGAAATGGAAGAAAAGGCGTAATAATTTATGAACAGCTTCGCCTACCGGTATACGATATGGGTCTTGCTCTGCATGACGTGAGCACAGAAAACCGCCTTCCCTTACGGAGAAGGCGACAAAGTCTGTTTCTTGATGACAAATCGCACATGTATCAAAGTACGGGCGCATCCCTAATACCGGAAGCATTTTCGTTTGATAAATTAATGATAATACTTCTGGATCAACACCCTCACACATATAATGCAACGTTTGATATAACATTTCAAATAAATACGGATTATGTTTTTTATCTTCTGTTGCTTTATCAGTTAACTCAACAATAAATGATGCATAAGCAGTTAAAAATATATCCTCGCGAATTTCTTTCATAGTTGAAATAATCTCGCCTTGTTGCAATGTTCCAAGCCCAGATCCCATTTGAATTAGAAAATGGCCATGTGTCATTAATTGCGACACAGATGCTAATCGGCTTTTCGGTTTTTTTGACCCTCTTGCCATTGCACTTACCTTACCAAGTTCTCTTGAGAATATTGTAACAATTTTGTTCGTTTCTCCGTAATCTGTCGTACGGATAACGATGCCCTCAACTTTTTGAAACATGTTCGTCACCATCCAAGGTTTGAACAAAACGGGTCAAGAAATTGGAGAGTCTAGATGCGCTAGCTCCTCTTCATGTTGATCCATCTCATCGTTTACGTCTTTTTCCATTTCTTTCAAAAGCAAGTACGTTTCAATGCTTCCTGTTTTGGAGAAAAACTTCCAGGTAAAATCTAGCATAAGAATCCACCTTTCTCAATAAGCGTAGCCTATAAACCAATTTCCTTTGTTGTTATTAAATTGACCCATTTTGTCCATTTTCATGTGAGAAAAATTTTTCCTAATTTATCAAAGTTCATAAAAACCAATAATCAGTGGATGAACCAACCATCCACTGATTACAACTTTACTCTATTTTAGTACTCATCCTCGCGGAAACCTAGGTCACGAAGCTGAGACATTTTATTACGCCAATCTTTTTGCACTTTTACCCATACTTCTAAAAATACTTTAGAACCAAGTAGCGCTTCAATATCAAAACGAGCTCGCTTACCAACTTCTTTTAACATTTTCCCTTGTTTTCCGATGATGATTCCTTTTTGTGATGCACGTTCAACAACAATCGTTGCATTTATATAAACTGCCCCGCCCTCACGCTTTTGAATCGCATCGATAACAACAGCCACAGAATGCGGCACTTCTTCACGTGTTAAATGTAGTACTTTCTCACGAATAAGCTCTGCAATAATAAATCTCTCCGGATGATCCGTTACTTGATTCTCTGGATAGTATTGTGGTCCTTCTGGTAAATACTTTTTAATTGTTCCAATTAAAGCGTCCACATTATTACCGTCTAACGCAGAAATTGGTACAATCTCTGCAAATTCATGTAGTTTACGATATTGATCAATTAACTCTAGTAATTGCTCTGGATGAAGTTGGTCAATTTTATTAATGACTAAAAATACTGGTTGTTTCGTTTCTTTTAATTTCTCAATGATGAATTCCTCACCACGACCAAATCCTTCAACTGCATTAACCATAAACAGAACAATATCAACTTCTTTTAATGTCGTTTGAGCCATCTTTACCATGAAGTCGCCTAATTTATGTTTAGGTTTATGTATTCCTGGTGTATCAATGAAAATAACTTGTGCATCATTTTCTGTATATACACCTTGAATTTTATTACGAGTCGTTTGTGGCTTATCACTCATAATAGCAATTTTCTGGCCAATAATACGGTTTAAAAATGTAGATTTTCCAACATTCGGTCTGCCAATAATAGAGACAAAACCTGATTTATAACCTTTTCTATTCATGTAAATCCTCCGCTAAAAATGCTCCTGGTAACAATTCTCCGACTGTCGTCTCCTGAACGTCACCATGTAAGTTTGATAAGTATACTTTCGTATCCTGTTTACATAATTCTACCATAACTTGTCGACATGCTCCACAAGGAGGTACTGGGCGCTTTGTATCTGCTACAACCGCAATGGCTACAAATTCTTTATCTCCTTCAGAAACCGCCTTAAATAAAGCTGTTCTTTCAGCACAATTACATAAGCCATATGATGCATTCTCAACATTACATCCACGATATACTTTTCCACCGCGCGTTAATAATGCTGCACCTACTTGAAATTTAGAATATGGTACGTACGCTTGTTTACGCGCTTCGATTGCTTCTAGAATTAATTGTTTACTATTCATATTCCCGCATCCTTCCTGTTCACAGCTATGAAGAGATACACTCTCTCATTAAAGGCCCTTACAGCACTTCCAAAGCTTAATAAAAGCTTCGGAATGCAACTATACCATATACGGTAAAAAGATAATAGCACCAATTATAACAGCTATAATTGCAAACAATAAAACCGCTCCTGCCGCAACATCCTTTGCAATTTTTGCAAACGGATGAATATCGGCAGTCGCTAAATCTACCGTTTTTTCCACAGCCGTATTTACCATCTCTAAACTCATTACACTCCCTATTACAACAAGTAATATCATCCACTCTATTTTCGTAATATGGAAATAAAAGCCGCAGCATATAACAATGACTGCGGCTAAATAATGGATTTTCATATTTCGTTCATGACGAAAACAAAAGAATATACCAGCTATAGCATATCCAAAACTATCTATAAGTTTTCCTTTTTTCATCGTCCTAATCCAAAAGCTTCTAAAATTTCTTTTTGTCTTCCGAACATTTCTTTTTCATCTTCTTCTGTCATGTGATCATAACCAAGTAAATGTAAAAAGCCATGTAACGCCAAAAATCCAAGTTCACGATCGAAAGAATGTCCGTACTCTTCAGCTTGCTCTTTCGCCCTTGGAATAGAGATAATAAGATCCCCTAACATGCGCGGCATCTCTGCACCAACAATCTCCATTTCTCCTTCTCCCATCTCTTCCATGGCAAAGGATATTACATCTGTAGGTTGATCTTTATCTCGGTAATCACGATTAATTTCTCTAATGCGCTCATTATCTACAAATGTCACCGATACCTCCGCACCATCCTCGATATTTTCCATTTGAGCTGCTTTTTCTAACACTTCACGAATTAAACTCATATACTCTTCTTTTACTTCTTCTGTTTCATCAATAAAATCAATTAACAAACTCATTCTTTCTCCTTTTCTTCCGGAGGTTCCGGATATGTAATACGCGAATGGAAAATACCATTTAACGTTTCACACAACGTTTTTCCAACGATTTGTAGTTCCTTAAACGTCAAATCACATTCACTAAATTGACCGTCTTGCAGTCGATCTTTAATAATACTTTGCACCAAATTATTAATTTGTTCTGGCGTTGGGTGATTCATAGAACGTACCGCAGCTTCTACACTATCAGCAATACCAACAATTGCCGATTCTTTCGAAGTTGCTTTTGAACCTGGATAACGGAACATCTCTTCTGTATATTTTTCTTTATCTTCTTTAATAGCTTTATAATAAAAATATTTCAGTAACGTTGTACCGTGATGTTGCCCAGCGATATCAATAATTTCTTGTGGAATATGATATTCTTCGAGCATTCTTACTCCATCCGTTACGTGAGCAATTATAATATCTTTACTTGTTACAGGATCTAATTTATCATGCGGGTTTTCAATTCCCATTTGGTTTTCAATAAAGAATTGCGGTTGTACTGTTTTTCCTACATCATGATAATATGCCCCTACACGCGCTAATACACCATTTGCCCCGACTGCTTCACAAGCAGCCTCAGAAAGATTCGCTACCATTACACTATGATGATATGTCCCTGGCGCTTCTAACAAAATTCTGCGTAAAAGTGGATGATTTGGGCTTGATAATTCCATAAGCTTCATACTTGATACGATTCCAAGTCCACTTTCTAAATATGGTAAAATCCCCATAGCCAAAACGGATGATATAATCCCTGAAAGTGAAGCCATTAATAATTGCGTACCAATTTCAAGAGGCGAAAAATTCCCATTACGTAATAATAAGAGCGCCGCCAATACGACTACATTTAATACAGAAACGAGTATACCAGCTTGTAAAATCATTGTACGACGATTTTTTTCTCGCAAGAAAATACTAACCGATAACGAACTTAACAATACGTAAATCCCTACACTATAATTTAATGTACTCGTTACTCCTTCATTAAACATAATACTTCCGCATACAGAAAAAATCATACTCGTTAAAAAGACAAATCGATCACCAATCATTAGTTTTACAAGTATTGTTCCCATCGCAACTGGGACAACATATGCAATCCCTGCGTATTCAAGTTTTTGAAACAAACTAATGATTTTCATTAAGACGATTGTGATAGACAAAATTGTAATATACGCTAAAACATACGGTCTATCTTCTCTTTTTCTCTTTAAAAATAATTCAAATTGTTTATGCATAAAGTATAGTAACACACCAATGAGTACCGCTAATCCAACATAAGGTTGAAAACCGTTCCCTTTTTCTAACAAACCAACTAATTTCAACTGATTATACACATCACTTGAAATTGTTTCACCTTCTCTAACAAGAACTTGTCCTTGAAGAATATAAACAGGTGGAACTAAATCTTCCTCTGCTTTTCTCTTCTCTTTCGTTAAGATTGGGTCATAAAAATAGTTAGCTGAAATTGCATATCTTCCTAGCGCCTTAATTGATTCTTTTAAACCATTATCAACATTAACACTATTCATCTCACTTACATATCGTTCTTTCGCATCTTTCAATTCGTCCATTTTAATATGCTCAGTCATGATACTATTAATCGCTGTGACCGCAGCATCTTTCGCTAATACTAATTGGCTCGGATCTGCATTAATCAAATTCAGTAAGTTTGAATCAGATAACTCTTTCGTTAAGTCAGCGGGTAGTTTCTTTTTTAACTTGTCCACTTTCTCAGCATCAGTCATCTTTTTTTGATCATCCGGTCCAACAGCTTTAATCTCTTGCACCACTTCATCCACTTTAGCAAAGACGTCATTCACAATATCAACTTTGTTTTGTTTATACTCACTTTTATATGTATATTGATCTTCAACTTTTGTAGCGGCTTCTTTTTTCTTTTTATCCGTTGTAACTTTATCTTCAATTTTTATAGGAGAATGGATTGTCTTTTTCGCAATAGAATACATATTAACATCTAATTGTTCTGGTTTTACATTATTCATAAGCGCAAAAAACAGCACTGCTCCTAACACAACGTAAGAAATCCAACTTAGTTTTTTCGAATGTTGTAAATTACGAAACCACTTAGAAATTTCTTGAGATCTTGACATGATTTCAATACCTTCTCCTCTCCAGAAATAAAGTGAAACTATTTATAGCTTTCATTTCTTCTACCAAACGATACTTTGAGGCAATATTTTATACACTAGTACCAATAGTTTATTTTCCTTATCTTTCATGATAGTAAAAAATATGACGTTCGCCAACCTTATCATACAAAAAGAAATGATCCTGACAAATAGGATCATTCCATTTTATCATATGCCTCAATAATACGTTGCACCAATGGATGTCTCACAACGTCCGTTTGTTCTAATGTAATAAATGACAGACCTGATACACCAGATAAAATATTAGCAGCTATAGATAGCCCTGATTTTACCCCTTTTGGCAAGTCTACTTGTGAAGGGTCCCCTGTAATAACCATTTTAGAACTAAAACCTAATCTTGTTAAAAACATTTTTATTTGAGCACCCGTTGTATTTTGAGCCTCATCTAAAATAACAAATGAATCATCAAGCGTACGCCCCCTCATATAAGCAAGCGGAGCTATTTCAATTACTCCTCGCTCCATCATACGCTGCGTATATTCTTGTCCAAGAATATCATGTAAAGCATCATATAACGGGCGTAAGTATGGATCTACCTTCTCTTTCAAATCCCCTGGTAAAAAACCTAAATTTTCTCCAGCTTCTACAGCAGGTCTTGTTAAAATAATTTTCTTTACATATCCTTGTTTTAAAGCCCTCACAGCCATTACTACAGCTAAATATGTTTTTCCAGTTCCTGCAGGCCCTATCCCAAAGACAATATCATTCTTCTTCATCGCATGAATATATCTTCTTTGCCCCATTGTTTTTACACGAATGGATTTACCTTTTGCAGTCTTGAAAATTTCTTCCTCATATAACTCTTCAAATTGAGCAATTTTCCCTTGTTGTGCAAGCTGAATCGCATACGCAACATCTCTCTCTGAAATTGATATACTTTTACGAATTACAACAAGTAATTGCTGTAAGATTTTTTCTACGAGTGCCACCGTTTCAACTGCCCCAGATACATGAACAGTTTCTCCTCTAGTTACGATCGATACATTCAGTTCTCGTTCAATTACTTTTAAATGCGCATCATTAACTCCAAAAAGAGCGATTGCTTCGTTAGCATTTTCCAATTGTTGGTTCATTTCTACTAATTGTTCTGCCATTACTCAGTCTCCTTGAATATCGGATTCGGATATTGGTTGTGGCTCTGCAATATTTTCAACCACAGTATAATGCAATGTGACTTTTAGTTGATCCGCCTCAACCTCTTTACTCAAAATCTTATCACTTACAATCATAGCATGTTCATCCAATTTTTTCTTTAGTTCTTTTTCGGCCATCTCCTTCGCTACTTTCAGCGCTTGCTTTTCTGTATATTCTCGATTCGCTTCTTCTTCTTCTCTCACAACATCTTTTTCATATGCAATCGGCAGTGTAAAACCAAATAATTTCACATCATGCTTTACACTTTCAGTACGAGAGCGTTTATACTTATCATGCTGAAATCCCCATATTTTTATTTTCGTATCCCCGAATTTAAGAAAATGTTCATTGTATACATTACCAGTATACACTTGGAATTGCGTCTTTAACGGGACATCCACCTTAGATGTATACCACGTTTCGCCATATACAATACCTTTCGCTGAAACAATCGTCGGACTTTCCTCATTACCATATATTCCCGATACGAGAATCTGTCCTTTTTCTACATGATCATTTTTCAGTACAACCGGCTTTCCAACTTCTACAAACGTTTTTGTAATAATCGCTTCTTTTTTTGCTACTAAATTTTGTGGCCTTTGTTCCTTTTCTTTCTTCGGTTCGTTTTTTTCAACAATTTTAAAATGATAAGTCGTTCCCCTTACTTCTAGTCCCGCCCAAGTAATGGCATTAATATTATCTGTCAAATGGCGTTGCACATCTTCTACATTCGGCATTTGAAATTGTAGTTTCCCTTTTTTAATACCCATTTTATCCAATTCTTTCATCAATATATATTCTGTTTCAGGTTTAGCTCCTGTAATTTCAATTTTCCAAACCATATTTGACATTGCAATCACACCAAAAAAGAAAATTAAAAAACCAATTAAAAATCCACTGTTTTTAATTAAACGTTTATTCCAAAAAGGAAAACCATAACGTCCAATAAAATATAATTTACATTCATTTTTTCTATAAATTGGTTTTATTTTTTTCACATCGCGTAACAACATACAAAAAACTAACGTTTCATCAGCTATCTTTTTAACATCCCAAACTAATAAATTCCTCCGTACACATTCATTAACAAACCGTTCCGCTCCTCTACCTTCAATTCGCACTTTTACATATCCAAGCCACTTTATAAACCATTTATTTTTCATTTACCACCTTCACTACCTTTCTAAAAGTAGATATACTACTTTTTATTTGAAGCATTAAAATAGCTCGTACTAAAATAAAACAGAGTAAAACTGTAATCAGTCTCTATCAACGGAACTTTTACAGGATAAAGAAGAAAAACTTCACAAATGGAAGTTTCACTTCAATCACCTTTTTTTTCATTTTCTAAAAATGTTACTTGCTCAATTATCCCCTCGAGTAAAAGCTCTTCTGGAAGAATCGTTTTAATAACAAAGGATTGTCCTTTAATTAATAATTGACCGTGTTTTAAAAGCAATCGCACTTCTTTATCTGAAAACACTAATAACCCCCGATGATTTTCTATATAAATATGTATTTGCCCAACAAGAGTAATCCGAGGTAGATCCATTAATACATCCACTGGTAGGTCTACTTGTTTTGTCAACCAATTTTTCATTTGTTCTAATTTCTTCATCTCGAAAGACCCCCTCTCATCCCATATATGTATTTCTTCACAAGTGCCTATCGTGTTATAACGACTTCACTAACATAACTATATTCTGCAAGAGTTCATATCATGTTAATTAAAACAGTCGCTATATGAAATCATATTTGTCAGGACAATGATGGATCAGAGGATGTTACCTTTAATAATAGAAGTATTAATACAAGAATATGCGCCCCTACAGGATATCAGTACAAGTTACATTAAGAAATTGAGCCTAGCAAGAAGTTGGAAACTTGAAAAAACCTGTTACAATTCGTTCTGGACGTGACATACTGACCATAGAATAAGTAGTTGTCATTCATTAGACAAATGAGATAAAATCCGAAAAAGGAAATTGCTCCACTCTGAATTTTGCGGTGTAAGTAAGAATATTTTATAGGTGGTTGTTATATGAATTTCAAAAAAATATTAGGATTCATTAAAAAACAAAAAAATGAATTAATAAGCGAGGAAATACGAAAGGAAATTGGATTTAGTCAAGAAATTTTGAATGTTATAAAACAAGTTACTAACAGCAGCATCCAGCCCTTTTATGCAACTGATTCAAAATCTAAAATAGCCGGAGTCTCTTTCGTTACCTTTGAGGATTCTGCTGAACAGCAAGTTATAAAACTTCAATCTGAGGTTCAGAAACTTGGATACTTAGCTTTTATTTGCGAAAGAAGTTTTAGTCAAGGAAGTAAGAGTGAGTGTAGAATTGCAATTACACAAGGAAATGACCAATTTGATATCCTTACAATCCAACAAACAAATGGCGTTAATTACGAAGTTAGCAATATAGATGTTATTTTTAAACTAAGAAAATGGAATGATCGCTATCCTTTTATCATAATCGGTGCAGATCATGACTGGGTTGATGCCATTTTTAGCGCGTTACCTACAGACGAAGAAATGCAATCTTTCGCGCAAGAAATGTATGAATTTTGTCCAGATATAGTGGAACAAGGAACAGAAAGCATTGAGGAGTTAGTCGAAGAAATTAAGAAAACGAAAAAGCTTTTTTTATGGTGGGATTAATCATAACTAAGGCCGTTACCTTTTTTTACATACCAGAGGCGTTTCTATCACTTACAGAAACGCTTTTTAAGCAATATAGCGTTTTTCCTTAATAAGAACAATAAAAAAACGTCTCATACGAAATGAGACGTTTTTTTATGCTAATAGCTGGATAACCAGCTTATTCACAAGTGATCCGTCTGTTTTACCTTTTACTTTCGGCATAACAGCAGTCATCACCTTACCCATATCTGCTTTAGAAGTCGCACCAACTTCAGAAATAACTTGCTTGATTACATCAACTAGTTCTTCTTCAGTTAATTGCTCTGGCAAATATGCGCTTAAAATCTGAATTTCACTTTGCAGTTTATTAACAAGGTCTTCACGACCAGCTTTTTTAAATTCAAGGAGGGAGTCCTTATACTGTTTTACTTCACGAGCTAAAACTGTTATTTCCTCTTCTTCAGTAAGAGTATGTTGCAGTTTAATACCTTCATTTTGTAAAGCAGCCTTAACCATACGAATAACGGTTAATTTTTCTTTTTGTTTATTCTTCATCGCTTGTTTCATATCATCGTTTAAACGACCGAGAAGACTCATAACTTACACCCTCTCTTAGAATTTACGCTTTCTTGCCGCTTCAGATTTCTTCTTACGTTTTACACTTGGTTTTTCATAAAACTCGCGCTTTCTTGCTTCAGCAAGTGTACCAGTTTTAGAAACCGATCTTTTAAAACGGCGAAGTGCATCCTCCAAAGACTCGTTTTTACGAACGACTGTTTTTGACATTCTCTTTCCCTCCCTCCGAAACATCACACTTACATACTAACTTCAGCATGCAAAAAGAAACACTTCTTCAGCATGTCTTTTACGATTATAATACATTTTATCACTTCAGGTCAACTATTTGGCAGAATAAAAGAAGAATAGAAGCATTTCCTTTTCAAAAGTTATACAAATAGCTAGTATCCTTCTTTCATGAAGACAACTATATTTTTATCATTTCAACTTTTTTCATACAGGGATGCACGAAATGCCTCTCCACCTTCTAGTACTTAACCGCTTCAAATAAAGAAAGCATGCAAACCGTTTCCGGTTGCACGCTCTTTTTTATGCGCTTGCTGATTCTTTTTTCACATCATCTTCAAGAACACGAACAAATTGCGCTTCGTTATATGGATAACCAGCTTTCGTAATTTTCACTTTCACTAGCTTACCAATTAATTCTTCTGATCCTTCAAATACAATTTTCAAGTAGTTATCTGTATACCCTACATATAACCCTTCACGGTCGCCGTCTTTAAATTGCTCTTCTGGAATGATTTCAAGCACTTCACCTTCAAACGCTGATGCATATTCTTTCGCTAATTGATTAGATAGCTCAATTAAACGATGAACACGATCATTCTTCACATCTTCAGGAACTTGATCTTCCATGCGTGCTGCAGGTGTTCCTGTACGTTTTGAGTAAGGGAACACATGTAACTCAGAGAAGCGGTTCTCTTTAATGAAATTGTATGTTTCCATGAATTCTTCTTCTGTTTCACCTGGGAAACCAACGATTACGTCAGATGTAATCGCAAGGCCTGGTAACGCTTCTTTCAAACGATCTAAACGCTCTTGGAAGAATTCCATCGTATATTTACGACGCATACGTTTTAATACAGTATTAGAACCAGATTGCAACGGAATATGCAAGTGACGTACAACTACTTCAGATTTATCTAACACTTCAATTACTTCATCTGAAATTTGACTCGCTTCAATAGAAGAAATACGAAGACGTTTTAATCCGCCTACTTCCGCTTCCATATCACGAAGTAATCCAGCTAAGTTATAATCTTTTATGTCTTCGCCGTATCCACCTGTATGAATACCCGTTAATACGATTTCTTTATAGCCTGCATCCACTAATTGTTGCGCTTGTTTAATAACTTCTTTTCCATCACGAGAACGCATTAAACCGCGCGCCCAAGGAATGATACAGAATGTACAGAAGTTATTGCAACCCTCTTGTATTTTTAAAGACGCACGTGTACGATCCGTGAAATAAGGTACATCAAGTTCTTCGTACACACGTGTTTTCATAATATTGCGGACAGCATTAATTGGTTGACGCTCTTTACGGAATTCTTCGATGTAACCTAACATCTTTTCACGATCCTGTGTACCAACTACAATATCTACACCTGGAATCGCCATAATTTCAGCTGGAGATGTTTGTGCATAACATCCCGTTACGCAAATAACTGCATCTGGATTTTGACGCACAGCACGTCTGATTACTTGACGGCTTTTTTTGTCCCCAGTATTCGTTACTGTACATGTGTTAATAACATATACATCAGCTTTCTTTTCATATTCTGTTCTTTCATAACCACCTTGTTTAAACAATTGCCAAATGGCTTCTGTTTCATAGTGGTTTACTTTACAACCTAACGTATGGAACGCAACAGTTGACATTGATCATCACCCCATCAATTCAAAATGATACGAAGCAGCACTTAACGCGTATAACGGCGCCGTTTCTGTTCTTAAAATTCTTGGTCCTAAACTACATGGTACAAATTTATGTTCACGAAGCGCTGTAATCTCTTCCTCAGCTAAACCGCCTTCTGGGCCAAATACAATCAATAGCTTTTGACCTGGTTTCATTGTCGTTAAAGCTTTCGCAAAATTAGATTTCTCGCCTTGTTTTGCTTCCTCTTCGTAAGCAACAAGACAAGTATCATACTCACCACTCATTGAAAGCAATTGCTTAAATGATGCCGGAGCATGTACTTCTGGAATTTCACTTCTATGTGATTGTTCCGCAGCTTCTTTCACAATTTTTCTTAAACGCTCAACTTTTTTATCAGCTTTTTTCGCATCCCATTTTACGATAGAGCGAGATGCTTGAAATGGTAAGAATGCAGCTGCCCCAAGCTCAGTTCCTTTTTGAAAAATTAACTCTAGCTTGTCTCCTTTTGGCAGTCCACTTGCAATCGTCACGAAAACAGGAAGTTCACTTGACGCCTCTACCCATTCTACAATAGCCGTATTAATAAATTCACTGGTAATTTCATCAATTGAACATACTGCTGTTTTTCCATTTACACAGCAATAAATATGATCACCAGCTGACATACGCATCACTCTTGCGATATGATGTACGTCATCACCTACAATGCGAATACTTGTCTCATTTACATATTTCTCTTCTACAAAATAACGTTGCATATAATCACCTTAGTAGAGTTTCGTTCCTTTCGTAAGTCAACACTTACGAAAAGAACGAAACGTTATCATTTTTCATATAACAAACGGCAAGTCCCTCACCTTATAGTGAGAGACTCCCCTTTTCATTATAGACTAAAATCTATATTACGCATTTCGTGCAATAATTGCTACCCAATCTTCCATTCGTAACACTTCTTCAATTGTAAATCCAGCTTTTTCTAGCGCCTCAGAAATTACTTTTTCCTTCGCAGCAATAATGCCCGATGTAATAAATAATCCACCTGACTTCACAACTCTTGCTGCATCTTCAGGGAATAATAGAATAATTTCTGCTAATAAGTTAGCTACGATTAAATCAACTGGACCTTCAATACCTTCTAAAAGACTATTTTGTCCAACAGACACGATATCATCTGTTTTATTTAAACGTACATTCATTTCTGCACTTTCAACCGCAACCGGATCTAAATCATACGCTTGAACAGAAGACGCACCTAATTTTGCTGCTGCAATACTAAGTACACCAGAACCTGTTCCTACATCAATAATATTGTCACCTGGCTGTACTGTTTTTTCTAAAGCACGGATACACATCGTTGTTGTTGGATGAGTTCCTGTACCAAACGCCATACCCGGGTCTAATTCAATGATTTTTTCATCAGGAGAAGATGGTGTATATTCTTCCCAAGTCGGTACGATTGTGAATGTATCAGAAATTTGTACTGGATGGTAATATTTTTTCCAAGCAGTAGCCCAATCTTCTTCATTGACTTCGTTAACGGTAATATTTCCAGTACCAATTTCGATGTCGTAAGATGGAAGCACATCAATAGATGATTTTACACCTGCAATCGTTTCATGTAAAGAATCCGTTTGCGGGAAATACGCTTTTATTAATACACCTTCCGCCGGATATTCATCTGGGTTCAATGCATAAATTTCACCATATTGTTGCTCGCGCTCTTTCGTTAACTCCGCTGGATCCTCAATCGCAACTCCACTAGCACCAGCTTCATGTAAAATATGAGAGACAGCTTCTACTGCTTCTTCTGTTGTATGAATACTAATTTCTGACCATTTCACAATTTACCAACTCCATTTTTTATTTCCATTATTCCCCTTTGAAAGCACGTTTAAGCTTTCCGAATAAACTATCATCCTGCTCTTCTTGTCCTGCAAATTCACGTAATAAATCTTTTTGCTGTGAAGTCAATTTCGTCGGTACAACAACACGAACGACTACATATTGATCTCCTTGGCCGTATCCACGTACATTCGGAGCACCTTTTCCTTTTAAGCGGAATTCTGTTCCAGTTTGTGTTCCTGCTGGAATTTTCAGCTTCACTTTACCATGAACAGTAGGAACTTCCACTTCATCACCAAGCGCCATTTGCGCAAATGTTAATGGCATTTCGCAAATAATGTGATCTCCTTCACGCTCGAAGAATTCATGATTTCTTACATGAACGACAACATATAAGTCTCCTGCTGGTCCGCCATTTACGCCGGCTTCACCTTTTCCAGACACTCGAATTTGTTGACCATTATCGATACCCGCTGGAATTTTAACATTGATTTTTTTACGTTTACGAACTTTACCTGAACCGTGACATGTCGTACATTTTTCTTTAATAATTTGTCCAGTTCCTGAACAATGACCACAAGCTTGACGGTTTACGATACGACCAAACGGTGTGTTTTGTTCAACACTCACTTGACCAGAACCTGAACAATGTTTACATGTTTCTTTTGAAGTTCCTGGTTTTGCTCCACTACCTTTACAAGTATCACATGGATCTTCTACTGGAATTTCCACATTTAATTCCTTACCAAAAATAGCTTCTTCAAAATCTAAAGTGACTTGATATTGTAAGTCAGCACCTTGGCGCGGAGCATTTGGATCACGACGTCTGCCGCCACCACCGCCAAAGAAAGAACTAAATATATCTTCAAAACCGAAGCCACCGCCGAAGTCTCCTCCGCCGCCAAATCCACCGAATCCTTGATTTGCACCAGCATGACCAAATTGATCGTACTGCGCACGCTTTTGATCATCACTTAACACTTCATATGCTTCTTGTACTTCTTTAAACTTTTCAATTGCATTTTCTTCTTTGCTTACGTCTGGATGGTATTTTTTAGCCAAACGACGATACGCTTTTTTTATTTCATCTGTTGAAGCGCCCTTGCTAAGTCCAAGGACCTCATAATAGTCTCGTTTACTCATAAATTTACAACCCCCGAATCTTTCACATAAACGTAATTTTAACACCGAAAGAAAGTGCTTTGCAACAAAGTTTCCTCACTTACAGTATGCAAAGCGAAAAACTTAAGATCCTCACACATCGCTTCTCATTCGTGAAAAAAGCCAAAGTCAAGGCACGCTTGACTTTGACTTTTTGTCATCTTACTTATTATGTTTACAGTTGAATTACTTGTCTTCTTTTACTTCTTCAAACTCAGCGTCAACTACATTGTCTTTCTTCGCGCCAGCGTCTTGTGCACCTTGCGCACCTTCTGCTTGACCAGCAGCTGCTTGAGCTTGCTCGTATAATTTAACAGTTAATTGTTGTACGATTTCTTGTAAAGCATCTTTTTTCGCACGAATTTCTTCAAGCTCGTTTTTCTCAATTGCAGCTTGTAATGCTTCTTTCGCTTCTGTTGCTTTTGCAACTTCAGCTGCATCTACTTTACCTTCTAAATCTTTTACAACTTTGTCTGTTTGGAATACAAGTTGGTCAGCTTCGTTACGAAGTTCAACTTCTTCCTTACGTTTTTGGTCAGCGTCAGCATTTGCTTCCGCTTCTTGTACCATACGTTCTACTTCTTCATCAGAAAGACCTGAAGAAGATTGGATTGTAATAGCTTGCTCTTTGCTTGTTCCTAAGTCTTTCGCACGTACGTTAACGATACCGTTCGCATCAATATCGAATGTTACTTCGATTTGTGGAATACCACGTGGTGCTGGTGGAAGGTCAGTTAATTGGAAACGACCTAACGTTTTGTTGTCAGCTGACATTGGACGCTCACCTTGTAATACGTGAATGTCTACTGCTGGTTGATTATCAGCAGCTGTCGAGAATACTTGTGACTTACTTGTTGGAATTGTAGTGTTACGCTCAATTAATTTCGTGAACACGCCACCCATAGTTTCAATACCTAAAGAAAGTGGAGTTACGTCTAATAATAGAACGCCTTCTACATCTCCAGTAAGTACGCCACCTTGAACTGCAGCACCTAATGCTACAACTTCATCAGGGTTTACACCTTTATATGGCTCTTTACCAGTTTCACGTTTAATAGCTTCTTGTACAGCTGGGATACGAGTAGATCCACCAACAAGAATAACTTTATCTAATTCGCTTGGAGCAAAACCAGCGTCTTTTAATGCACGACGAGTTGGCTCTAATGTTCTTTCAACAAGACCTGCTGAAAGCTCTTCGAATTTCGCTCTTGTTAACGTTAATTCTAAGTGTAATGGACCAGCAGCTCCAGCACTAATGAATGGTAATGAAATTTGAGTTTGTGTTACACCAGAAAGATCTTTTTTCGCTTTTTCAGCTGCATCTTTCAAGCGTTGAAGCGCCATTTTATCTTGGCTTAAATCAATGTTATTTTCTTTTTTGAACTCAGCTACTAAGTGATCGATGATAACTTGGTCAAAGTCATCGCCACCAAGACGGTTGTCACCAGCAGTTGAAATAACTTCGAATGTGCCGTCTGCTAACTCAAGGATAGATACGTCAAATGTACCGCCACCTAAGTCATATACTAAGATTTTTTGTTCTTCGTCTTGTTTTTCTAAACCGTAAGCAAGTGCTGCTGCTGTTGGCTCGTTAATGATACGCTCAACTTCTAAACCAGCGATACGACCAGCATCTTTCGTTGCTTGACGCTCTGCATCGTTGAAGTATGCAGGTACTGTAATAACAGCTTTCGTTACTGTTTCACCTAAGTATGCTTCAGCAGAAGCTTTTAAGTTTTGTAAAATGATGGCAGAAATTTCTTGAGGTGTATAATCTTTACCTTCAACTTCTACTTTGTAGTCTGTACCCATATGACGTTTAACAGACATGATTGTATTTGGGTTTGTAATTGCTTGGCGCTTTGCAACTTCCCCAACTTGACGTTCTTCATTTTTGAAAGCTACAACAGAAGGTGTTGTACGGTTCCCTTCTGGATTTGGGATAACCTTTGGTTCTCCACCTTCCATAACAGCTACACAAGAGTTTGTTGTACCTAAGTCAATACCGATAATTTTACTCATGGCGAATCCTCCTAGTTTTATGTAAATTATTGATTTACTTTTACCATTGATGGGCGAATCACACGGTCTTTTAATTTATAACCTTTTTGGAATTCTTCCACAACCGCGTTTGATTCAAATTCACTATCTTCCACTTGCATAATAGCTTGGTGTTCATTAGGATCAAACTGTTTACCAACAGCTTCAATCACTTCCACACCTTCTTTAGTCAGCGCTTCTAACAATTGACGATGCACCATTTCCATACCTTGTAACAAGGATTTCGTTTGCTCATCAGTCGCTTCCACTTGCATTGCTCTTTCAAAATTATCAAGAGCTGGCAAGATGTCTGAAACTAGACTTTGTGCTCTATATTTTTCAGCAGCCTGTTTATCCATTTGGACACGGCGCTTATAATTTTCAAAATCAGCTTGTAGACGTAATGTGCGACCTTCCGTTTCCGTTAGTTTCGCTTGTAACTCATCTACTTTTTCTTGTAAAAGAGCAGCCTCACTTTTTTCTTCTACAGTTTCTTCACTGTTTTCTGGCGTGACAGCTTCTTCAACTTGCGCTTCTTTTACTTCTTCTACCACTTGTTCGTTACGCTCTTCCACAATATTCACCTCCTTAAAAGGTATTAGGTATCATGCATAGCATGATTACCTAAGCATTATATATTACACACAGCAATGAAAATTTCATCACTTGAGCGAATGTATTACTCTCATTTACTTTTTAAGCCCATCAGTAAATTGTCCCGTAAATAACTGTAACAAACTAATTACACGAGAGTATTGCATTCTCGTAGGACCTAAAATAGCAATTGTTCCAAGTTGCTCTTCGCCGATCGAATATGTTGCAGAAATTAAACTACAATCCTCCATAGCCGTCGAAGAGTTTTCCCTACCAATTTTCACTTGAATCCCGACTTGTTTATGACGCAAAATGTCATAAAATTCGGCTTCATTATCAATCATGGTAAGTAAAGATCTAACCTTTTGAATGTCATGGAACTCTGGCTGCGAAAGCATATTTGCTTTTCCTCCAAAGTATATCTTTTCCGATAACGGAACTTGAAATGTACCATCCAACATTTTTATTGCACTATCGTAATTATGAACATACCCACGTAAAACTGTAACAATTTCCTTAAAGATTTTATTATGAAGTTCTTCCATCGGTACGCCAGATAGCTTTTCATTTAAAATATTAACCATTTTTTCTAAATCTGATAAATCAACAGATTCCGGAACGGTAATCGTTTTACTTTGTACATGCCCTGTATCGGTTACAATAATAGCGACTGCAGTTTGACGATCAAGCGGCACAATTTGTACATTTTTAAGTTTATTTGTACTTAACTTCGGTCCAAGAACAATTGCCGTATAATTCGTAAGTTCTGATAAAATTTGAGCAGATTGCTGTGCAATTTTTTCCGCTTCAAAAATTCTTTCAGCAAATAAATCTTTAATTTGTACAATTTCAGCGTTCGGTAAGTTTTGCGGCGCTAAAAGATGGTCTACATAAAATCGGTAGCCTTTCTCAGAAGGAACACGTCCAGAAGAACTGTGCGTTTTTTCAATAAAGCCTAATTCTTCTAAGTCTGCCATTTCATTTCGAATAGTAGCTGAACTAAATGTGATTTCATCTTTTTTAGCCAACGTTCTAGACCCAACAGGCTGCGCTGATCCAATAAAGTCATCAATAATTGTTTGTAAAATTAAGAGCTGACGTTCCGTAAGCATCTCATCATCACCTCTGTTAGCACTCTTTGTCTTTGAGTGCTAAATCTATTAATAACTTACCAAAATTGACATTCAATTGTCAACGGAAACGTCACGAAATAATGAAACTTTTTCACGCCTATAGAACATTTAATTAGTCAATCAAAAATGATTGGAATACTTCATTCCCTAATAATTTTCCTTTTCGCGTTAAACGCACATGTCCATCTTCCTCTTCAAGCAATCCCTGCTCTTGGTTGCTTTGTAACTGCTTCGCGAAAACTTGATCCATCTCTACATTAAATTTATTGCGGAACGCCGTTTTAGAAACACCTTTTGTTTTTCGAAGCCCTAAGAACAGCTCTTCTTCCATTCTTTCTTTCTCCGTCACTTTGTGAACATCTAAATACGGAAATCCTGTTTCATCAATTTTATTAAAATATTGCTTCAGGGGACCAACATTTTGAATACGTTCTCCGTTCACATAACTATGAGCTCCAGCTCCAAATCCATAATACTCTTCATTATTCCAGTATGTGAGATTATGTCTACTTTTATTGTCACCTTTTGAGAAATTACTAATTTCATACTGGTTATAACCGTGTTTCTCCATTTCATCCATTACTATTTCATACATTTTCGCTTCATGGTCTTCACCCGGAAGACGTAATTTCCCTTTGTTCATTAAGTTATAAAACACTGTTTTTGGCTCCACAATTAATGAATATGCCGAGAAATGTTGTACACCAAGCGTAAAAGCAATATCTAATGTTTCTTTTACATCTTCTATCGTCTGTCCTGGCAAAGCATAAATAATATCTACATTAATATTTTTAAAGCCTACTTCCTGTGCCTCTCGAATCGCGAGGAATGCATCTTCCCTCGTATGCTTGCGCCCGATCTTCTCAAGAAGTTCATCACGGAACGTTTGCACACCAAAACTAATTCGATTTACTCCACCTTCTAGCAGTACATTTAGCTTCTCTTTCGGTAGATCTCCTGGATTCGCTTCAAATGTTAATTCACAATTCGGGGCGAACGGACGCAAATGACGATTAATAATCTCGAGTAATTTTTTTGTCTGTTCCATATTTAACGCTGTCGGAGTTCCCCCACCCACAAAAATCGTTTTCATACTATCAAATGGAACTTTTTGAACCGTATTTATTATTTCCTTCTCTAAATAATCTAAATATTGATCAACCGGTTGGCGTTCAATAAACACTTTATTAAAATCACAATAGTGACAAATGTGCTGACAAAACGGAATATGAATGTATGCAGCTTGTACCAAATATAACTCCTACCTTTCTAAAAAGAAAACCTCCGCACTCCGGAGGGTTCTCTACTTCTCTAACGTATTACGAATTTGTTCCATTCGCATTTTTCCCCAATCATACATCATTTCAACGATCGGTAAAAGTGACATGCCTAGTTCCGTCATATAATACTCAACGCGAGGAGGAATTTCGGGATATACTGTCCGATCAACAATCCCATCTTCCATTAACTCTTTTAATTGGTTCGACAAAACTTTATGAGAAATGCTTGGGAATAACCGTTGTAATTCACTGAAACGATGCGGCCCTTCCACACCAAGATGCCACAGTATCACAACTTTCCACTTTCCACTAATAATAGAAAGCGTCAATTCCTTTTCACAATTAAAATTACCATTTTGTATTTTATCTTGAATATCTTTTCGAATATTTTCGGACATTAACAATCTCCTAACTCTATATGAACTAAAAAGCTCTCTCATTATTGTAAATGAGAGCTGCTCAGATGTCTAAAAAGTAATTATACAGAAAAAAGAAGCCGCACAAATGATATGCTCCCCCTATAGTAGACAGAAAAAAGAAAGCTTTATATCCTGTCTACTATAAGGGGGATTTTTTTATGGGGAAAATTAGAAGAACATATGATGAAACATTTAA
>NZ_JAKUFX010000026.1:0-54337 GCF_022663635.1 Bacillus cereus group sp. BfR-BA-01356
CTTAAATGTTTCATCATATGTTCTTCTAATTTTCCCCATAAAAAAATCCCCCTTATAGTAGACAGGATATAAAGCTTTCTTTTTTCTGTCTACTATAGGGGGAGCATATCAGTTAAACAGGCTTCTTTTTATCCCCTTATAATTCCATAACTTGTCCCAACTAGTACAGTCTTCTCATGCTGATTGCGATAAACTGACTCGATTGAAACTTTTTTATAGCCTTCCATTTGCTCAACATTTGTTAAAGTTAGTTCACAAGTGATCGTATCTCCTGTGAAAACTGGTCTAATAAACTCACTTACTAATTCTCTTGCTATGTAATGTAACTCTTCTCCCACTTTCGTCCCAATGCTAGCAGTCAATAAACCATGAACCATTAATCTTCCATTTTCATCGTATTCCACATGGTGTCTACCTTTATCACCGGTAATATTTGCAAATTCAAAAACTTCTTCCTCAGTAAATCTTCTTTCATATTTAAATACATCCCCAGCTTTTACACTCATTTTTATCCCCCTAATAATAAACAGAATTTTCTTTTATTTTATCATAAAACGAGCCTCAATCCATTCTCTATTATCAAAAGTCTCAAAATTACCTCGCTATACTTTTTTACTTTCCATTCATTTATCGGTGACCATCTCTTTTTGCGACTTGATATCCATAATACGCACATGTTCCATTTCTCGATAGCTCTCTAACTTCAAATCCACAGCTTCTATAAAAATCAAAATTGTTCGCTGATGTATGCGCAAACCAATCACCGTGGGGAAGTTTTTGCAGGCAAAGAGCTACAAGCTTCTTACCTAATCCCTTCCCTCTATATTCACACTTCACAACTAAATTTACTATGTTCGCAATCATAATTCCATCAGAAATGACTCTAACCATCGCAATCATCTCTTCCTCATCCCAAATTGTGAAAGCCCATGTTGAATTTTCGAATGCTATCGTAAATTTTTCAATTTGCCAAGAAGGGATATTATCATTACTCCAACCGGCATCTTCAAATAAAGCTTTAATTGCATATGCTGGTACACTACTCGTTCCCTCACGAATAATAAGTCCATTATGATAAATGTACATGTAACCCCTCCCTTTATTTTCATATACCATTCTTCAAAAAATGCAATTTACCTTTAAAAAAGTAATTTTTTCATCCAACACGCTTAATAGAATAAACTAGAGCATCGATTCCATGAAATGACGTTGTTTTCTCGTAGCTGAGCCCAGTTTTTCTAGCAACAAATATTGAGGCGGGATGATTCGGATTAATAAGAGAAATTAATTTATTCATTCGTAATGCTTGGAAACCATAGTCACGAAATGCTGCCGCCGCTTCTTTTGCATACCCTTTTCCCCAATACTGAGGAAGTAACCAATAACCAATTTCAATTTCCTCTTTTCCATCTATTTTCTGCTTTACCAGCCCTGCATGACCAATTCTTGTTCCCGTTTCCTTTTCAATCAATACAAATAAACCGAGACCGTTTTTATAGCTAGGAATCACCCATTCCTCCAGACTTTTTTTACACTGTATATATGTTTTTAATGTCCCATTTCCAATATAACGCATTACCTTCTCGTTCCCCCATAGTGAAGCGTAGAACTGTAAATCATCCATTGTATATTTGCGAATTTGTAAACGTTCTGTATGAAACATGCTGGCACTCCTTTCCACTAATTTATTCTTCATTTCACGATCATGTTTTGTATGTATACGGTATGTTACTATTTATTATAAAGGAAACTTTAATCAGTGGGGAATTTTGTTCACCCCACTGATTATTAGCCTTTACCAATCCGACGTTTACAGGCAGTGGATCTCCCGTCTAACTTCTTTTCTTTAACTGAATTTTTAGGCGAGAGTCTTACTGCCTGGAAAATAGCGGGATAAATGAACCAATGATAAAATACAGAATATTCATTCTAAATAACTAAAAAAAGCAGTAGACAAATATTGTCCACTGCATCCATATCATAACTAGCATAAAGAAAACTACAATTGAGGGGGGTGTAGGATTTTCAAATATACTAGATACTTATCCCGTTCTAACGGGCGGTAAACTTTCCAATTGTTTCAAGTGAAAAGTTTACCGCACATAAGAACTTCCTTCGTTCATTAAGATAGTATTGCTAAATAATCATATACACGCTTAGATTTCTCTCCACCCATTCGTGCATGTTGAAGAAGAGAAATACCATGAGGGCCAGATGCACGCAATGCTTCTGGTTGAGCTACTAAAATAGCTTGTACAACTTCTAATTCACCAAGCATAGCTGCTGCAAAAATATCCATCCGAGCACCCTTTTCTAGTAAATAAAGAGCAATATCTTTACGACCTACATGTGCCGATGCGCCTAACGCACTTTCCCAATCTGATCCACCCCAATTATAAGAGGCGTGAAGTAAGCTTGGTGATTCAACCAATAGCTCTTGTACTTTCTCTAAATTCCCGTGAGCTGCCATAACAAATTCTCTTACTAATTCCGTGGTAATACGCTCTTCTGTTTGCATCGCTCTTCTCCCCTTTTAGAAATTCGTTTCGGTGTAAAAAAAGGCTTGTCACTTCCTTGAAAAATATCTACATCTATGCCAAATACATGTTGAAACATTTCATGGCATAGTACTTCTTCTGGTATACCATCATACTGAATCTTTCCTCGCTTTAATACAAGTAAACGATCGCTATATTGAGCAGCTTGGTTAATGTCATGTAAAACCATTATAATTGTCATTCCAAACTCCTCATTTAATCGTTTCACAAGTTCCATTACTTCCAACTGGTGAACGATATCTAAAAAGGTTGTTGGTTCATCCAATAATAAGACATTTGTACGTTGCGCTAACGTCATCGCAATCCAAGCACGTTGCCGTTCCCCTCCTGATAAAGAATGTAAAAGACGATATTCATACCCTTCAAGATTTGTAACAGACAATGCCCAATCAACAATTTCTTCATCTTCTTTATTTAAGCGGCTACTCCATGATTTATGTGGACCTCTTCCGAACTCAATTAGTTCTTTCACTGTTAAATCTAATTGATGATCATGCATTTGCGGTAACATTGCTAATTGCTTCGCTACATCAGCACTCTTCATCATATGAATATTTTTCCCATCTAAAATGATGTCCCCTTCGCTTTGTTTCAGTAGCCTTGCTATTAAACGAAGCAAAGTAGATTTTCCCGATCCATTCGGACCAATTAAACTAACGATTTCTCCAGCCTTAATATGTACATTCATATTTTGCATTTGAAATCTTTCAGAGTGTGCGTAAAACACTTTGTTAACGGAAATCACTTTGTTTTCCTCCTCTATGAATTAAATATAAGAAGAACGGACCACCTAAGAAGGACAGTAAAATACCAACAGGCAATTCGATTGGGTCAAACCAACTTCGAGCTATTGCATCCGCAAAAACAAGTAATACCCCGCCGCCAAGGCATGATAAAGGTAGCAAATATCTATAATCATTTCCAACTAATAAACGTAGCATATGTGGTACGACAAGACCGACAAATCCAATAAGACCAGACACACTTACTGCAATTCCAGCTAATAATGTACTTACTACGATTAAATAAAACCGACTTTTTTCCACATTATGTCCTAATAACTTTGCCATTTCATCTCCAAGCATTAACACTCGAATATGCTTAATACCAAAGAAAGCTAATATAATGGCGAATATTGCATAATAAATAATCATGTTTAAATGTGCCCAACTTACACCACCAATACCGCCCGCTAACCACGGTAACACCGATTGTACTTTGTCACTATGTAATAACATTAATGCTGACGTTGCTGCACCAATTAATGCATTGATCGACACCCCTACTAAGACGATTCTTGAAGGTGGTGCCCCTTTTTGCCATGATAAAGCATAAATAACCATCGCTGTTATGAAAGCTCCTAAAAACGCCCCTAGTGGTAAAAAAGCTAGATGCTGTGGGAATAAAATCATGATGACAATTGCTACAAGGCCTGCTCCAGATGAAACTCCGATAATACCAGGATCTGCAAGAGGGTTTCTCATAACCCCTTGTAGCAGTGTACCAGATGCAGCTAAACATGTTCCTACTATAAACCCAATAAGCACTCTCGGTATGCGAAGATCCCATACAATTCGATGAACTGTCGAACCTTCCTCTTGTATACCTGTTAAAATATCTCGTATAGAAAAGGATAAACTTCCTGCGAAAAGACCGTACAAGAGACCTAGGATTGTTAATATAACTAAAGTAACTGCTATTATCCATCTTTTTTTCGCAAAAGGATGTTCCTTTTCTCTTACTACTTCACTACTTTCCATACGTATCATTTCCTTACATCTTGTATACTTTTATACATAAAATCCATTGCTTCTGTAACTTTTGTACCAGGATTAGATCCAAATAAATCAGGTGGCAAAATAACTACGCGGTTTTGTTTTACTGCCTCTAAATTTTTCCACGCTTCATTTTTCATCATTTCGCCTTCGAATGCTTTTTTCACACTTTTTGGATCTCCGTGTGTAATTAAATAAATCACATCTGGATTCGCCTCAATAATACGTTCTACACTTAGCTGTGCATATTGCGGATATTCTTTCGTTTCTGGAAAATCAGAAGCAATATTTTTTCCGCCTGTTTTTTCTAAAATATCACCTGATAAAGATGTTGGTAATGCCGCTAAATAAGTACCTGGTGCGCCATACACTAGCAATGCTTTCACATCGCTCTTTTTCTCATATTTCTTCATTTGATCATTCATTTTTTGATTAATTTCTTTTGCTTTATCTTCTTTCTTCATTACCGTTCCATATAATTCAATATTCTTTTGAATATCTTGTACAGAATTCGCAGAAGAAATGATAACTTGCGTTCCTTGTCCTTCAACCGTTGGCACATTCTTTTGGAATCCATTGTTAGCAACAAGTACATCGGGCTTTAAACTAGCAATTTGCTCAAAATTCGGTTGATGTGCATTCCCAATTACTTGTGCTTTCTTTAACTCCTCTGGAAGAGTTAATTTCGTATCCGGGCGACCTACTATTTTTCCACCTAAAGCATGAATAATATCCATGTCCCCCATACTTAATGTTGCAAAATTTTCTGGCACTTTATCGAATGTTACCTTTCTTCCTGATAGGTCGGTAATTTCGATTTTCTCTTTTCCTTTTTCTGTTTTGGTTGCAGACGCTTTTTCGTCCCCTTTGGCACTGCAACCTATTAACAAGAAAAAAATAGATAAAATCGCTGTAAATAGCGTAATAGATTTTTTCATTCCTTCACCTCTAATTGATAATGATAATCATTAACCACTATTCTACTTTAATTGATAAGGATTATCATTGTCAACACGAAACGCATACATTTTTCTACAAAAAACAAAAAGCGTGACAAAAAGATTTTTTCTTTTCGCCGCGCTCTAGTTAACAATATTATTCACATTCATTTTCCTCTAGCTGGTCACGCATCACTTTCACTCGCTGAAAGAAAAAGAACGATAAACTTAAAAATATAACGATGCTCCCCATCATAACAAAAAATTGGATTGTCTCTTTTGCTCCATTCGGAATCAACAAGCCAACCATTAACAATGTACTTACAGCGAGAAGAATTTGTCCGAACCGAGTATAGTCTTCTATTTTTCCTTTTAATTCTTTCATTATATTCTCACTCCTCCATTTCACTGTATCATATTCTATGAAACTGAAAGACCAGTAAATACAGCCATTCTGGGAGATGTTTTCCAATAAAAAAAGAGCCGCTTTACTGCGGCTCTTTTGTAATCATTATTCACCTTTATATGCTTCCATATAAATTTCTTTCAGTTCTGAAATAAGCGGCAACTTTGGATTAGCAGTTGTACATTGATCTTCAAAAGCTCTTTCTGCTAATACTCCAACAACCTCTTCAAATTGCTCTTTATCTACTCCTTGTCCTGCAATACTCATATTAATATTTAAGCTTTTTCCAAGCTCAATAATTGCTTTGACGAGTGATTCCACCCCTTCTGCTGCCGAGCTTGCTGGAAGCCCGAGCATTCTCGCTATATGTGCATATCTTTCATCTGCCACAAAGTGCTCATATTTTGGGAACAATGCGTGTTTTCTTGGCTTAATAGCATTATAGCGGACTACATGCGGCATTAGAATGGCATTTGCGCGTCCGTGCGGAATATGGAATTCTGGTCCAATTTTATGTGCTAAGCTGTGATTAATACCGAGGAAAGCATTTGCAAATGCCATACCTGCAATTGCAGAAGCGTTATGCATTTTTTCTCTTGCTTCTTCATCATTTCCATCTTTATATGCTCTCGGTAAATATTTGAATACGAGATCAATAGCTTTTAATGCTAATCCATCTGTATAGTCATTTGCCATAACAGACACATACGCCTCAATTGCATGTGTTAAAACATCCATACCAGTATCTGCTGTTACATGTGGTGGTACTGTCATTACAAATTGCGGATCAACAATTGCTACATCTGGTGTTAATTCATAATCTGCAAGCGGATACTTTATATTATTTTTCTTATCTGTAATAACCGCAAATGGTGTCACTTCTGATCCCGTTCCTGATGTCGTTGGAATCGCAACAAACTGCGCCTTATTTCCTAATTCCGGATATTTACATGTACGTTTTCTTATATCTAAAAACTTCTGTTTAATGCCATAGAATGTCGTTTCTGGATGCTCATAGAATAACCACATTCCTTTTGCTGCATCCATAGCTGAACCACCACCAAGTGCGATAATTACATCTGGCTTAAAGCTTCTCATCATTTCCGCACCTTTAAAAACAGTTTCATCTGATGGATCTGGTTCGACCTCAAAGAAAACTTCAACTTTCACATCATTTGCATGCTTGTTTAAATAGTGCGCGACTGTATCGACATAGCCATGTTCAACCATTCCAGGGTCCGTTACAATAAATGCACGTGAAATGTTAGGTATATTTGCTAAATAAGCTGTAGCATGTTTTTCAAAATAAATTTTTGGTGGCAATTTGAACCACTGCATATTCTTTTTTCTATTTGCCAGCCTTTTTATATTTAATAAATGAGTGGCTGTTACATTTTGGGAAACTGAATTCTTTCCGTATGAACCACAACCAAGTGTAAGTGATGGAATAAATCCATTATATATATCACCTATTCCACCTTGTGATGAAGGTGCATTTACAATGAGACGGCAAGCTTTCATACGTAATCCAAATTGCTTTTGCACATCTTTATTTGTAGAATGGATAACTGCTGAATGTCCTAAACCACCGAGGTTCAACATTTCTTCGCAATATGTAAATCCTTCTTCTAATGAATTCGCCTTCACACAAGCTAATACTGGACTCAGTTTCTCACGAGATAACGGATATGCTGCTCCGATACCTTGAATTTCAGCTACAAGCATTTTTGTATGTTCAGGAACAGTAATCCCAACTAAATCGGCAATATACTGTGCTGATTTCCCTACAATATCACTATTTACTGCACATGTATTTTCATTTATAACAAGCTTTTCTAATTTTTTTCTTTCTTCTTCTGTTACAAAGTAACAATTGTTTTCAATCATTTCTGTTTTAACATCATCATAGATTTCTTTATCGACAATGATTGCTTGTTCCGATGCACAAATCATACCGTTATCAAATGTTTTCGATAAAATTAAATCATTAACAGCTCGTTTTACATGTGCTGATTTTTCTATATAACACGGTACATTACCAGGCCCAACGCCTAACGCTGGTTTTCCAGTAGAGTAAGCTGATTTCACCATACCAGCGCCTCCAGTTGCTAGAACGAGTGCTACACCATCATGGTTCATTAATTGTTTCGTCGCTTCAACAGACGGTCTTTCAATCCATTGAATACAGTGTTTTGGTGCACCAGCTTTCATCGCTGCATCATATACTGTTTTCGCCGCTGCCACAGAACATTTTTGTGCGGAAGGATGAAACGCGAAAATAATTGGATTTCTTGTTTTTATCGCAATTAACGCTTTAAACATTGTTGTCGACGTTGGATTCGTTACTGGCGTTACCCCAGCTACTACACCGACAGGTTCCGCGATTTCTATTATTTCTTCATGAGAATCTTCGTGAATAATTCCTACCGTTTTATCTTGCTTTATACTATGCCAAATATATTCAGTGGCAAAAATATTTTTAATGCATTTGTCTTCATATACACCACGGCCAGTTTCTTCAACTGCTAATTTTGCTAGCGGCATATGTTGATCAACACCTGCTAATGCCATTTCATGAACAATGTTGTCAATTTCCTCTTGTGTAAAACTTTCTAATGCTTGTAAAGCTTGTTGACCATTATTTACTAGTGTATCAATCATCTTTTTTACTTCCTGCATTTCATTTACAACTTTCTCTTTGACTACCATGTAAATTTCCTCCTATTCTACTATCACGGTCCCTATATGTCCCTATAGGTCAAAATAAGTCCCAATTAACATAAAAAAATAGAGATGCTTTCCTACATGAATTTCATTGTTTGTGAAATGTTTCACAAGTTTGTTCGTGAGTAACATTTCCTGAATTCAATATACATGAAATCATTTCGTTTGTGTATGTCTATTTTGTGAAATGTTTCACAAAATAATGTAATAAAAAAACGCACTGCTCTATATTAGCAGTGCGTTTTTTTATTATGCTAGCGCTTGTGCTAAATCTTCAATTAAATCTTCACCATCTTCAATACCGACAGAAATACGAATTAATGTATCTGTAATTCCTAATTCTTTGCGGCGATCAGCTGGGATTGATGCATGTGTCATTTGAGATGGAATAGAAATTAAACTTTCTACTGCTCCTAAACTTTCAGCCAGTGTAAAATACTGCAATTTCTCAAGTACTTTATTTAATGTCTCTTCACTATCTACATCAAATGAGATAATAGCACCAAAACCATTTGCTTGTTCTGTTGCTAATTCGTGGTTTTGATGTGATTCAAGACCTGGGTAATATACTTTATTTACTTTTGGATGATTATTTAAGAACTCAGCAATAGCGCGTGAATTCGTTTCATGTTCTTCCATACGAATTCCTAATGTTTTTAAACCACGAAGTAGTAAGAAGCTATCTTGCGGCCCAAGAATACCTCCTGTTGAGTTTTGTACAAAGTGAAGATCTTCTGCTAGTTGTGGGCTATTTACAACTACTAGACCTGCAACTACGTCACTATGACCTCCTAAATATTTCGTTGCACTATGAAGCACAATATCTGCTCCTAAAGAAATCGGCGACTGCCAATATGGCGTCATGAATGTGTTATCAATAATTGTTAATAAGTCTTTTTCTTTAGCAAGAGTAGATATTTTCTTAATATCAGTAATTTTTAGTAGTGGGTTCGTTGGTGTTTCCACATAAATTGCTTTCGTATTTGGACGAATCGCTTCTTTAACTTCCTCTAAGTTTGTTGTATCTACAAATGTATGCTCAATACCGAAACGGTTTAATACTTTTGTAATAACGCGGTATGTTCCGCCATAAACATCATCTGTTAAAATAACGTGGTCACCTTTTGAGAACAACATAATTGTCGCTGTAATAGCAGCCATTCCTGAACCAAATGCAAATCCAGCATGCCCATTTTCTAATACAGCAATCATTTCTTCTAAAGCTGCACGTGTTGGGTTACCTGTACGTGAATATTCATATCCTTGATGCTTACCAACTGCTTCTTGTTTGTACGTACTTGTTTGATAAATCGGTACGTTTACAGATCCAGTTGAAGGTTCTCCTATGCGAATACCATGAATTAACTTTGTCTTTGCTCTCATTTTTTATTCCCATCCTTTGTATATGTCTTTACTTAAATAGCGCTCACTGCTATCAGGAAAAATGGTTACAATATTTGTACCTGGTGCTGCCTTCTCTGCCTCAAGTAAGCTCGCATGAAATGCTGCTCCTGAAGAGCTCCCAACGAGAAGTCCTTCTTTTTGCGCTAATTCTTTCACTCGTAAAAATGCATTTCGATCAGAAATCGTATGAATTTCATCAAAATAAGATGTCTTCAAAAATGGCGGGATAAATTCCAGTCCAATTCCTTCGGTCTCATGTGAACCAGCCTTACCACCATTTAAAATAGATCCTTCTGGCTCTACGATAACTGTTTTAATACCTATATTTTTTTCTTTCAAATAAGATGCAGTCCCCATAAATGTACCGCCAGTTCCTGCTCCAGCAACAAATATGTTAATCTCTCCATTCAATGCGTCCCACAGTTCAGGTCCTAATGTTTTAAAATATGCACGAGGATTTGCCTCATTTGCGAACTGACTTGGAGAGTATGAATTCGGTATTTCATTTACTAACTCTTTTGCTTTAGCAATTGCACCGGTCATTCCTTGCTCAGTCGGTGTATGCACTACCGTTGCACCTAGTGCTTTCATTAATTCTTGTTTTTCAATACTAAATTTCTCTGGTACACAAACAATAACACGTAAATCATGCTCTAATGCTGCAAGTGTCAGTCCAATACCAGTATTCCCAGCAGTCGGTTCAATAATTGTTCCACCCTGGGTAACAAGCCCTTTTTCTAGCGCATCTTCGATTAATTCTCTTCCTAAACGATCCTTAACGCTTCCGCCTGGGTTATAAAATTCAAGCTTTGCAAATAAACGGACCCCTTTCGGAAGTGAAAAACGAGTAAATTCTACAATTGGTGTATGACCAATTAACTCATGAACTCCACGATATACATTCATCGTGTTCTCCCCCTTGTTTGCCAATAAAGAAAAGGCAACTGTATGTATTTTCTTTATATGAGACAGTTGCCTTTTTGTTACATTACTTTAACTCTTCTAACACTTTTACGATAAAGTTTGTAGAATGAAGAGCTGCTTGATCTAAAAACTGATCAAATGAAACATTTGATTCTTTACCAGCAATATCAGAAAGTGCGCGAATGATAACAAACGGAATTTCATATTGGTGGCATACTTGTGCAACAGCTGCTGCTTCCATTTCTACCGCATAAAGATTTTCAAATTTATCACGAATTGCTGCAACACGGTTCGGATCACTCATAAATGAATCACCTGTTGCAATCATACCTTTTACAACTTGAATATTTTCTTCAGCCTGCATACATTTCTCAGCTAATGCAACTAACGCCTCATCAGCTTTAAATCCAGGCGGCATTCCTGGTACTTGACCATATTCATAGTTAAATGCTGTTACATCTACGTCATGGTGACGAACTTCAGTGGAAATAACTACATCACCAACGTTTAGAGAATGATGGAATCCACCAGCTGAGCCAGTATTAATTACTTTTTCAGGCTTATATTTTTCTAATAAAATTGTCGTTGACATCGCTGCGTTTACTTTACCAATACCAGACTTTAACAAGATTACTTCATGCCCTGCTAATAGCCCTTTCGTAAATTCACAACCTGCAACCGTTTCTGTCTCTGCTTGTTCTAATTTGTCACGTAAAATACGTACTTCTTCTTCCATTGCTCCAATTACAGCAATTCTCAATCTAATCCCTCTTTCTATTGCTTAGTTGCCTCCATTACCCAAACGAAATGATTTAATCTCGTGAACGTTACATGGAAGCCATTGTTTTCAAAAATAGTCTGCATAACTGGAATACGTGTATAGTATTCCGTTTGCAAATCGTTTGCTAACTGGTGGAAACCTCTTTCTTTTGCTGTTTCAACAGTTTTATCATATGCATCTTGATCTGCAAATATCGTATCAGCAAACACTATTTTACCACCTTTGTTTAGCAATTGACTATACTTCGCAATTGCTACATTTTTTTCATCATCTGTTAAATGATGAAATGCATAGGTGCTTACAATGGTATCAATTGAATTTGGAACTTCAAACGAAAGAAAATCACCCTCTGTAATTGAAAATTCTTTTGGCAATTTCTCTTTTGCAATCATGCGCATTTCACGCGACGGTTCTATACCGTAAACTGTGCGGCCAGCAAGTAATAATTTATTTGTTAAATTACCTGTACCGACACCAAATTCTAATACATTACCAAATGACTTGTTAACTACATCCTCTAGAATGTCCTCATAATGGGCGAAAACTTCTTTATATTGTATATCTTCGCCTTGTACAAATGAGTCGTACGTATGAGCCCACTCATCAAATAAACCATTAAATTCTGTACCCATAAAAATTCCCCTTTTTCTTATCGGTTTTATCAGTATGATATTCCCTCTTTCTAAAAATGTCAATTGAAATGTACATGGTATTTCCTTCTTTTCTTTGTTACACTATAGTTGATTACATAGGAGAGGGGCCGTCTTCATGTCATTTACCTTTGAAATGTTAGAAGATAAAGTAGAGTTTTTTGAAGCGGGAGACTTAGCTTCTTTAGAACGAAAAATTAGTGAACAAATTGATAATAATAAAGCACTTATGCTTGAAGTTCATCACATCTCTCATCAAATGGTTATGGATCCTGAAAGCAAAAGACCGTATTATAGCGCGGTTGTTCATTTTAAATTAAAGAAATTGCGTTAACAAAAAAGAGAAGCTCCTAAGGAGCTTCTCTTTTTTAGTTTAGAGTTTGAACAAGTACTGGTTTCCAGCCCTCATTGTCTACCCAATCAATATTTACGTAATATCTTTTCCCACTTTGCTTATCTTGAACATCACCATAAGCTTTGCTCTTTCCAGTTTTGTCTCTTCCAACAAAATGGAATACTAATTGCTCTTTCGGTATCTCAACACCTGCAGCAATTGCACTTTGCATCTCATTCCAATCTGATGACCCTTGTTTAAACGTCATCGCCGGTGATGAACCTTGTTCTGTTCCTACAGCTTTCCAAGAAGGTTTTGTGTAAGCCTCTTTTGCCTTAGATACAGTTTTTTCAGCTGATACTTTCTCGTTAGCTTTCGCTTCTTCTTCAGCTTTTTTCTGTTCTTCTTCAGCCTTTAGCTTCTCTTCTTCAGCTTTTTTCTTAGCTTCTGCTTGCTCTTGTTCTTTTTCTTTTTTCTTAGCAGATTCTTTATCTTCTGATTTTCCAGCTTTCTCATTCTTTGTTGTTTGTTGAGAGACTTTCTTATCAGTAGAAGATGCTTGCTCTTTCGTACTAGGAACGAACAATTGATATGCTACAATAGCTACTAATAGTAATACAATAGCGATTGCAATATTTAAAACACCGTTTTGACGACGTTTTTGTTGTTTCTGTTGGAATCTTGATCCTCCTGCCATTCTCCAAACCTCCATGCAGTTTTTCCTAATTGCTATTGTAACATTAAATCTAGAAAGGTTGAACATTTACAATGATATTTTCATGAAATGAAGACATTTCACTATAAATTGCAAGATTACTTTTCATTCTCCAATTGATAGATTGCTCCCACCATATCTTTAAAAATAGGTGTAACTTTATTCACTTTGCTATCAGTCTCTAGATCAACAACAACTAAAGCATATCTTGGATTCTCATACGGAAAATAACCTGCAAACCAGCGATTCACCCTCGTCCCTTTCCCCGTTTGCGCTGTCCCGGATTTTCCAGCGACACTTAGTGGCAACGAACGGAATGCCGTTCCTGTTCCTTTCTCCCTTGTTACAACGCCTCTTAATAACTCTTGTAATGTTTTCACTGTTTCATACGAAAGCTGTTTTCCATTTAACGTATGGCTCTCAAATGTAAAAAAATCCGCTCCATTTTTATATACTATTTTTTCAACAGCTTTCACTTCCATCTTTTCTCCATTCCTCGCAATCGTCGCCATCATATTGGCAATTGCTAGAGGTGATATACGTACATCTTTCTGTCCAATCGCTGTTTGTTCTACCGCTTTTTTATTACTTTTATTTTCTTCATTTCCCCAAATAGTAGTGCCTTTCTCTTCTGACATTTGCTCAAAATGAGGTGTATGAAATACAGAACCTTTCCATCCAACCTTTTCATTTGCTCCTAGAGCTGCTACGTATGTTTCTAACACCGTCCTATCCTTTTGTAATAGCTCGTTACCTAACTCGGAAAATGTCCTGTTACAGCTCCTAGCAAAGCTCTCTTTAAAGTTAAGCGTACCCATCCTAACTTGCGGGTCGTTTTCACCATATAAATCTTTATTACAGTTAAATGTCCGATTAAACAAATTTACTTTTTGATCAATGACTGCAGCTGCAACTACTGTTTTAAAAACAGAGCCTGGAAAATGTGGCGTTAACATTTGATTTTCAAGTGTAGTTTTATATAAATTCTCATCCCTTACTTGTAAAGACGGCTTACTAACCATCGCTAATATTTCATTTGTCTTTACATCAAGTAATACTAATCCCCCCTTCTTTATTTCGTTTGCTTCAATCACTTCTTCTGCTTTTTGCTGCAACTCTTTATGTAAAGTAGTTTGAACCCTAACTGGATAAAACGGATTTCCTGGTGAAGTGTATTTCGCTTGCTTTCCGAAAATTGGTTCTCCTTGCCGATCTACTTGATATAATACTTTTGCCTCTCCATCAGTCAATAGAAATTCATCAAATGATTGCTGTAATCCTGAAATACCTATCGGCGTTTGTTTTGAAATTTTTTTCAATTCTCCATATCGCTTTTGAAACTCCCTTTCGTTCTCCCCTACATCACCAATTAAATGACTGATTTCTCCAGTTTGTTTTAATCGCACTTCAGCTGCTACAATACCTAATACATGTAATTCATTTACCTTCTCCATCTGCTCTCGTGTCACTCGAAATGGAGCAGTTTCTCCTTGTAGGGTAAATGCATTTTTGTTATTTTTCATTTGTCTTCTAATCTCTTGTCTCGACACACCAATGATATGCGCGATTTTCTCTAACATGTCATTTTTTATTTGTAAAAATGGAAAAATAATTAAAACAGGATATTTTTCCTCACCTATTTCTTTACCATTACGATCTATAAACTGCCCACGTCCATCGTCTACTGTAATGGATTGTGTACGTTGCGTAACACTTTTTTCAATTAAATTTATTTTGCGATCAGTAAATGATTCTGTATCTATAATTTGAATTTGGATTAAACGACAAAGCAATACAAACATAACGCTCATAAAACAAATTAAAACAATTGTAATTCTCCGTTTTATTTTCATAAAAAAACACCTCGTCTATTGTAGTTTAGACGAGGTACTATTTTATTTATACAAGCTCCAAAACAAAAATAGATATTATATAAAGCTATTATTGTTTTTTTGGCTTCTCTAAAAATTTCGTAAGAAGCGATTTAAATTCAGTTTCATTCACTCCAGTGTTTTTAGCAACTTCAATTACAGTAGTTGTTACATTAGCCGCTATTTTTAAATAATCCTTACTAAGATTATCCATTTCATTTCTTTTTTCTTTTGCATTCTCAACTGTTACAGAATCAATACAAGTAATCATCTTATCTACAATATGTAAATAATTATTTTGTGCATCTATTATTTTTTGAATATCATCTTTATTACTTACTTTCGATTGTTTTAAATATATATATGCTTGATTCACTTCATCTTTTAAAATTTTATCATTATTCTTCGCCTGTTCTTGTAACATATTCTTCATATCATCTATTGTTTTTTGATCCATCGAATCTCGCAATAAATAATCTGGATTCCCAATTGCGTAATCATACTTAATCGTTACATCTTGAAATATTTTCATGACAATTGCTAATTGATACGCTACATCAAAATCATTAAATTCCTTTTTATCTTGTGGATTTTCTAAGGCTTTTGAACTCTCAGTTGCTTTAATATCCTTTTTTTCTTCTTGCTTTACTTTTTCTCCCTTTGATGATGTAGTTTCTTCATTCGTTCCGCATGCAGCAAGTCCTAATATGGAGATACTACAAACCAATCCTGTAAAGATTTTATGTTTCATAATTAGCCCCTTTTCCCTTTTAAAACCTATGGTCTCTAATTATGATATCAAAGCTTAAAGTGTTTTTTTGACATTTTTTGTCGAATCACTCTAAGGTTTACACAATTTTTTTCATTCTACAGAAAAAAAAGATTCTCCCGATAGGAGAATCTTTTTTTTATTTTACAGAGACAATCTCTACTTGCATTTCTCCACCTGGTGTTTGGATTGTTACTTTCTCACCAATTTGCTTACCTAATAAGCTTTTTGCGATTGGAGAATCGTTAGAAATTCTTCCTTCGAATGGATCAGCTTCCGCGCTACCTACGATTGTGTACGCTTCTTCATCTCCGTTTGGTAATTCTTTAAATGTTACTGTTTTACCTAATGTAACAACAGTTGATACTTCGCCAGTATCTTTAATGATAACAGCATTACGAATCATATTTTCTAATTGTGTAATACGTCCTTCTACGAACGCTTGCTCATCTTTCGCTGCATCGTACTCAGAGTTCTCAGAAAGGTCCCCGAAGCTACGTGCGATTTTAATACGTTCTACTACTTCTTTACGTCTTACTGTTTTTAATTGCTCAAGTTCGTTCTCTAGTTTTTGCTTACCCTCTTGCGTCATAGGGTATGTTTTTTCTGTTGACATATTTTCCACTCCTTTTATATACCAATCCCCCGAAAAAAAGAGGAGTTCCATATGAAAACTCCTCCGCTTCCATTGTTAGCGGAGGTTTCTAGTACCCTTGCACTAGCGGAGTTGTCACATACAACCCCGTATTTCCAATTCTTCTTTATATAAAGAAGATATGTATGGAAAGTTGATATAAATATGCCCTCACCTATATATAGATGAGGTTGCATGTTTCATTGTATTCGATAGGAAGGGAAAAAATCCCTTCCTACCGTATATCTTTTACTATGCTATTACAAATTTACTTTTTGTTCAAGAATTGTTGCAATTTTTGTCACCATAATATCAATTGCAACGTGGTTTTGTCCACCTTCAGGGATAATAATATCCGCAAATTTCTTAGAAGGCTCAATAAATTGATTGTGCATTGGACGTACAACATTTACGTACTGATCAATAACTGAATCCATCGTACGACCGCGCTCTTTAATATCACGCTGCATGCGGCGCAGAATACGAAGGTCAGCATCCGTATCAACGAATAATTTAATGTCCATTAACTCGCAAAGACGTGGGTCTTCTAAAATAAGAATTCCTTCTAAAATAATTACATCTTTCGGCTCAACTGGAATAATTTCTTCTGAACGCGTATGCAATGTATAGTCATATACAGGCTTATCAATTTGCTCATATGCAAGCAACTGCTGCAAATGTTCAATTAACAGATCATTATCAAACGCAAGCGGATGATCATAATTTGTTTTTAAACGCTCTTCCATTGGTAAATGGCTTTGATCTTTGTAATAATAATCTTGCTCTAAGATTAAAATAGAATGACCTTTAAAATGGTCAAAAATCGCTTTCGTTACACTCGTTTTACCTGATCCCGAACCACCAGCAATTCCAATTACAACAGGCTTATTCGTCCCCATTCGACTATCACTCTTTCTTATTGAAGTATGCTTTTGCGCATCATATTATTCACATACACTCGTTGATCCACTTTGAATTTCACGATTTGCAACGGATGTCTCGCTGCATCTAATTCGTTTCCATCCTCATCCCAAATTTTCTCCACCGTTTGCGTAAAGTTTTCTATTTCTGGTCCAAAGAACTCCACTTCATGTCCTGGTTTGAAATGATTACGTTGCTCAATCGATACGATGCCCGTTTCTTCATTATAATCTAACACTAAACCAGCAAAATCATACGTTGTTTTCTTACTATGATTTCCAAACATTTGCTCTTGATGTCCTGGAACCCCTTCAAAGAATGCAGGAGCTGTATCACGATTTGCACATTTATCAAGCTCATCTAACCATTCTTGTTTAAACTCAAAGTTATCTGGATCCGCACAATAAGCATCAATTACTTTACGATATACAGTTGCTACAGTCGCTACGTAATGGATTGATTTCATACGTCCTTCTACCTTTAAGCTATCGATTCCGATTTCAATCATTTTCGGAATTGATAAAATTAAATTTAAATCTTTTGGACTCATCGCAAAGTGAGCATCTCCTTCTTGGAATAGAGGAAGCTCTTTTGCATCTTTATGTTGTGATACTGTTTGAACTAAATCATAATCCCAGCGGCAAGATTGGCAACAACCACCACGATTAGAATCACGCGCTGTCATATGGTTACTTAATGTGCATCTTCCTGAATATGCGATACACATTGCACCATGTACGAATGCTTCAATTTCAATATCCACTTTTTCTTTAATTTCTTTCATTTCTTCATAGCTTGCTTCACGAGCTAATACAAGACGATGTAAACCTTCTTCTTTCCAATACTGTGCTGCTTTCCAGTTGGATAGTGATTGCTGTGTGCTTAAATGCACCTCAACAGAAGGCGCTACGCGTTTACAAGTCTCAATGATAAGCGGATCAGCAACGATAATTCCCGTTACGCCAGCTTTTTCAATCCCTTTTAAATATTCCTCTAGCCCGTCCATATTTTCATTATGTGCAAAGATATTTGTTGTTACGTATATTTTTGCTCCATACTTCTTTGCAAACTCAACGCCTTCTGCCATTTCTTCTAGCGTAAAGTTACCTGCATTCGAACGAAGACCAAATTCTTGTCCACCTAAATATACAGCATCTGCCCCGTAATGGATAGCTACTTTTAATTTTTCTAAGTTACCCGCAGGGATTAACAGTTCAGGTTTCTTCACAATAACACGTTTGCCATCGATCACTCGTGAAATTTCTTGTACAGTCATTTCCTACACCCTCCTCGTTTAGTAAACCGTTTCTTTAAAGAAGAATCCTGTATCTAACGGACGATTTACTGGTTGCATTTCTTCTATTTCTTTATATAGATCATCTTTCACGTCATAATATGCATCACGATCTTCTACGCATAAATCAATCGCTTGACGATATTTCTTCGTTACTTCAATAATGTATTCAGAGCATTTTAGTACACCGTCGATTTTTAAGCTATCAACTTCAGCTTCGATTAGTTCCTCTAATTCATCGATGAAACAAATATCGTTCGGACTCATAATGTGAGTACCATTTTCATCTTCATAAATTGGATATTTATTGTTACGCTCTGGGTCATATAAGAACATATTCTCTTCATATTTTTTCTTTTCAATGTCAAGATTACGTCCTTGATACTCAAAGTAGTTTCCTACTAATGAACGCTTCGATTGGAACATACAAGTCATACCGTGAATTTGTACTTCTAGTTCCACTTCAGCATTTTCTTTTAAATCAACAATTTCATCTAAGCTCAGCTCACGAGCTAATACAGCACGCTTCGCTCCTCTTTGTCCCCAGTAATTACAAGTGAACCAGTTTGTTGCTGTCGTTTCTGTATTCCAGTGCAACTGCATATTTGGTGCTACTTCGCGAACAGCCATTAATACCGCTGGATCTCCGAAAACAATTGCATCTACATTTACTTCGTTTAAAAATGAAACGTAATCTGTTAATTCTTCTACTTTATCGTTGTGGAACATAGCGTTCATGGCTACGTATACTTTCACACCATTTTCATGTGCAATCTTCACAGTTTGTTTTACATCTTCACGTGAAAACTCCCCTGCTAAACGTAAACCAAACTTTTGCTCACCGATCATTACCGCATCTGCTCCTGCTTTCGCAAGAGGTTCGATATCCGCCACCGCTCTTGGCGTTACTAACAATTCAGGTTTCTTCATACCTTGGTCACCCTCTCTTTTTACTAACAGCTACTCCATCACCAATTGGGAAAATCGTTGTATCATATCCTTCATGATTCATAAGCCACTCATTGTACGTCTTAATACGACGGATTAAACCACGTGTACGTCTGTTTTCAATTTTCTCTTTTGTCGTTACAAGACCGTGGTACATAACATTATCTGAAATAATTACTCCACCAGGATTTAATAACGGTTCATATAAGTCAAAAAAGCGACGATACTGTCCTTTTGCTGCATCAATAAAAATAACGTCAAATGTCCCGTGTTCTTTTACTTGTTCACCTGTCTCTAACGCATCACCGTAAATAACTGAAATACGATCTGTTACTGGGGAACGTTCTATATATTCAAGTGCTTTTTCATATCTCTCACGATTGCGCTCAACTGTCACAATACGTGAATTTGGAATAGCTTGCATCATACGAATACTAGAATAACCGATTGCTGTTCCAAGTTCTAAAATGCTTTTCGGTCCAATTAAACGTAAAAATTGCAGCATAAATTCCATTCCAAGTCGATCCATAATCGGCACATGATTTTCTGTTGCATATTCTTCCATTTCAAGAATTAATTTATCTTTCGGATCAATAAATGATAATAGGTACTCGTTAACTGCATCCTCCATAAATGGTCCTCCTTATTTACATGGAGAAGTGCCTCTATGACGTCTTTTCACACATAGAATGCAATAAAAATACAAGCCAGCTTTATCCTTAGCTTGTACGTCCCGTTTTGATATTAAAAACGATTCTTCTGCCAGTTTTTAACCCGATATATTTTACCACAAAAAAGAGGGATGTGCGACTTTTTTCGCTATCCCTCCCCATTTCACTGTTTTTTCGTAATGTATTTTTGCTTTAATGCATTATGCTCTTCTAATGTTTTCGCATAGTACACTTCACCACTTGGTGCAGCTAAGAAATAATAATAATCTGTTTGCGCAGGTTCTAACGCAGCTTCTACTGAATGTTTACCAGAGTTTGCGATCGGCCCTACCGGCAATCCTTTTACAACATACGTATTGTACGGTGAGTTGACCTTTAAATCTTCGTATAATACACGTTGTTTATGCTTTCCAAGTGCATATAATACCGTTGGATCCGTTTGAAGCGGCATACCTTTTGCTAAACGATTATAAAAGACACTAGAGATCTTTTGACGATCTGTAAAACCAGTTGCCTCTTCTTCAATAAGTGAAGATAATGTTAAAAGCTGATGAACATCCCAATTCTTCGCTTTCATTTTCGCCTCATTTTGAACAATGATTGCATTTGTTTTCTCAAGCATTGGAATTACAATTTCTTCTAACGTTGTATCTTTCTTATAAAACGAATACGTTGCAGGATATAAATAACCTTCTAATGGATATTTAATATTACTATCAAAGATTTTATCCGTTAATAACTTCGGATACTTTTGCTGCATTTTTTGAATAAATGCTTTATCGTTTAATTGACGCGTAACATCATCTTTATTCCACTTTAGTTCTGTCGCAATCGTTTCTGCAATTTCAGTTACTTGCGCCCCTTCTTTAATCGTCACTTTATAAAGAGCTGGACGATGCACGTTGCCAGCTGACATTTGTTCGATCACATCTTCAGCATTCATTGAAGGATTTAATAAATATGTACCTGCTTGTAAACTTTTCGATTTAGCCTTTGTATAAAAACTAAAAACTGTACCGTTTTTTACAGCGCCTTTTTCTTCTAAAATTTCTCCAATTTTACTTGTAGATGATCCTTTCGGAATTTCTACTTCAATCTCTTTTTTATTCCCGCTATCAACTGGTCCTAATGCGGATGAAATATACGCATAGACTGAACCACAAACTAAAAGCAGTGCAATAATCGAAAATAAAAAGATGCGTCTACGCTTCTTTTTCACTTGATTCTCTATCAAAACATTTCCTCCTTACTTAATTGTAGACCGTATGTACACCTTTCTATACAGCACGATGTAAAAACGCAACAAATTCACTTATCTTTTTTAATTGACACTTTATTTTTCTACAATCCGTCTCATTATACTACAAAGACTTACACAGTTTCGACAAAAAATCTTTCATTTTACATATAAATACAAAAAAAGATGGACTGTATGTCGTCCATCTTTTCAGTACTTATTATTCAGCTTCTTGCTCATCAGCAATAGTGTTAAACGTTTCTTGTACCATTTCCCACTCTTCTTCTGATTCGATTGGAAGTAAAACTCCGCCCTCTTCTTCATTTTGCTCATAAGCCATTGCATCATAAATTGGGTCTCCATCTTCATCTACTTCACCGATTGGAGAGAAGATTACGTATGATTTTTTACCAAATTTGTCAGCATCAAAAGTGAAAATAATTTCACATAAATGTTCGTTACCTTTTTCGTCTACAATTGTAATTTGACGTTCTTCCATTTTGGTCACCTCTTATTTTCTATCTAAAAATCCTTGTAAGATTACGACTGCAGCCATCTTATCGATTACTTGTTTTCGCTTCTTACGACTTACATCAGCTGAAATGAGTAGACGTTCCGCTGCCATTGTTGACAAACGCTCGTCCCACATTACAACGTCTAATTGTAACAGCTCTCGTAGGTTTTCTGCAAATTGTTGGCACGCTTCGCCACGTGGGCCAATTGTACCATTCATATTTTTAGGTAAACCTACTACTATTTTGTCCACATTGTACTGCTTTACTAACTCAGAAATACGATCAAAACCAAAGTGACCTCGTTCTTCGTTAATCTTAATTGTTTCTAATCCTTGTGCTGTCCAGCCCATTTCGTCGCTAATTGCAACTCCGACTGTTTTTGTACCTACATCTAAACCTAATATCCGCATAAACTACTCCTCACGATGATGTTTCAAGTAAGACTTCACAAGCTCTTCAATTAACTCATCACGTTCAAGCTTGCGAATGATGCTACGTGCATCTTTATGGCGAGGTATGTATGCTGGGTCTCCACTTAATAAATAACCGACGATTTGGTTAATCGGATTATAGCCTTTTTCTTGAAGTGCATCATACACAGTTAAAAGTACATCATTTACATGGACACTCTGTTTTTCATCTTGAATGCTAAACTTCATTGTTTTATCAAAACCGTCCATTTCAAGCACCTCACTTATATAGTAAGTATAGGGAGAAGAACTTCTCCTCTCCCTACCATTGTACACTACTATCTCTTTATTTTGAAACAGATTTAACGTACTCTTGTACAAATGCTAAAGCTTCTTCGACTTGAGCTGGGTTTTTACCGCCTGCTTGTGCCATATCAGGACGGCCGCCACCGCCACCGCCGCAACGAGAAGCTACTTCTTTCACAAGTTTACCAGCATGGTAACCTTGGCTAATTAAGTCTTTCGTTACACCTGCTAGGATGTTTACTTTATCGTCATTAACAGACGCTAATACAACAACTGCTGACTCTAATTTATTTTTCAGATCATCCATCATCGTACGTAAGTTATTCATATCTGCAACATTTACTTTCGCTGCTAATACATTCACACCATCAACTGTCATTACAGAATCAGTTAAGTTTCCAGCTTCGATATTGCTTAATTTCGCAGCAAGAGATTCATTTTCTTTTTGCAGTTGTTTCACTTCAGCAAATAGACCATCAACTCTTGTTAAAATATCTTTCGGATTTGTTTTCATTTTTCCTGCTGCTTCTTTTAATAAACCTACTTGATCGTTCATTAATTCGTATGCAGACTTACCAGTTACTGCTTCAATACGCCGAGTTCCTGCACCGATACCAGACTCAGCAACGATTTTGAAAATACCGATAGAAGCTGTATTATCAACGTGACAACCACCACAAAGCTCTAAGCTGTAATCGCCAACTTGTACAACGCGTACAACATCTCCGTATTTTTCACCGAATAATGCCATTGCGCCCATTTCTTTCGCTTCTTCGATTGCTTTTTGAGAAATCTCAACATCAATACTTTCCCAAATTTTTTCGTTTACCATACGCTCAATTTTTTCTAATTCGTCAGCTTGTACTTGACCGAAGTGAGAGAAGTCAAAACGTAGACGTTCAGAAGTTACAAGAGAACCTGCTTGGTTAACGTGTGTTCCAAGTACGTCTTTTAATGCTTGGTGTAGTAAGTGAGTTGCTGTATGATTTTTTACAACGCTACTACGGTTTTTCGTATCGATAATAGCTTTTACAGCCGCATCTTTCGTTAATGTACCTTCTTCAACAACAACTTTATGCAAGTTTTGGCCGTTTGGTGCTTTTTGTACGTCTTTTACAAGAACTTTCACACCATCTGCAAGAAGGTAACCACGGTCTGCAATTTGTCCACCGCTCTCAGCATAGAATGGTGTTACATCAAGCATTAATTGTCCTTCTTCACCAGCTTGTAAGCTGTCTGTGTATTCGCCGTTTTTCACAAGTGCAACAACGTTACTTTCTGTTGCAACTGTACCGTAACCAACGAATTCGCTCGCTACTTTAATTTCTCCAAGGACACCACCTTGAACTTGCATAGAATCAACGTCTTGACGAGCAGCACGTGCACGCTCACGTTGTTTTTCCATTTCATTTTCAAAACCTTCATGATCAACTGTCATGCCAGCTTCTTCTGCATATTCTTCTGTTAATTCAATTGGGAAACCGTATGTGTCATACAGACGGAACGCATCTACTCCAGAAATAACAGTTGTTTTTTCTTCTTTTGCTTTTGCAATTACTTCAGCTAAAATCGCTTCACCATCATGAAGTGTTTCATGGAAACGCTCTTCTTCGTTCTTCACAACTTTCGCAATGAAATCTTTCTTTTCAAGTACTTCTGGATAGAAGTCTTTCATTACTTCTCCAACAACCGGTACTAATTCAAACATAAATGGACGATTGATGTTTAATTTCTTCGAATAACGAACAGCGCGGCGTAATAAACGACGTAATACATAACCACGGCCTTCGTTAGATGGAAGAGCACCGTCACCAACAGCGAATGTTACTGTACGGATATGGTCAGCAATTACTTTGAATGCCATATCTTTTTCTAAATCGCCATTACGATATTTTTCACCAGAAATTGTTTCTGTTGCACCAATCATCGGCATGAATAGGTCTGTATCAAAGTTCGTAGGCACATCTTGAACGATAGATGTCATACGCTCTAGCCCCATCCCTGTATCAATGTTTTTCTTAGGAAGTGGTGTATATGAACCGTCTGGATTATGGTTAAATTGAGAGAATACAAGGTTCCATACTTCTAAGTAACGCTCGTTTTCTCCGCCTGGATATAATTCTGGGTCACTAAAGTCATTACCGTAAGCTTCTCCGCGGTCATAGAAAATCTCTGTATTCGGTCCACTTGGTCCTTCACCGATATCCCAGAAGTTTTCTTCTAAGCGAATAATACGCTCTTTGGGAACGCCCATTTTCTCATTCCAAATTGTGAATGCTTCTTCATCTTCTGGATGGATTGTAACTGATAGTAATTCTTTATCGAATCCGATCCATTTGTCGCTCGTTAAGAATTCCCAAGCCCATGTAATTGCTTCTTCTTTGAAGTAATCACCAATTGAGAAGTTTCCTAACATTTCAAAGAATGTATGGTGACGAGCTGTTTTCCCTACGTTTTCAATATCGTTTGTACGAATTGATTTTTGAGCATTTGTAATACGTGGATTTTGTGGGATTACACGTCCATCAAAATATTTTTTTAATGTAGCTACACCACTATTAATCCATAAAAGAGATGGATCTTCATGTGGAACTAGTGATGCACTAGGTTCTACTGCATGTCCTTTTTCTTGGAAAAAGTCTAAAAACATTTGACGAATTTGTGCGCCTGTTAGTTGTTTCATTGTATTTTCCTCCTTAAATATAAAAAACTCCCGTCCCTATAAAAGGGACGAGAGTTAACTCGCGATACCACCCTAATTATGAATTGATTACAATAACAATCAATTCATCACCTCATGGTGCCGTAACGTGGCAAGACGGCAGTGATTAGCTGCTCTCAGGATTAGCTTTCTGTTACCCTTCATCTAAAGCTTCTTTCAGCCATATGGAAGCTTCTCTCTATAAATGGACTGTAACGTACTTGTTCCGTCATTGATTTAATGTATTATATGACTAAATATAATAGAATTCTCTTAAGTTTGTCAATGTAGATAATCATTTATATTGTATTAATTGCTTATTAATCATAGGTATTCTACTATTCATTCTTAACAGCCTTTTCATATATTATGCGTTTATTAACAAATCGGAATCTCCTTACAAGAATGATTTATAAAAATTTCTAAATATTACTTTTTTTGCTATAATTAAATTATTGTTAATAAAATAAAGGAGCGATCACAATGACAACCTTACTTAGCAAAGCTAAAAACATATTAGCGACTGACGAAACGATATTATTTTACGCAGCATGTTCATTAGACATATTTATTTATCGTTCCGTCGCAAGGCCAGGATTGCTAATTTTAACGAACAAAAGACTATTCTTTTATGGGCCAGATGTAAGTAAGAATCCAATATTTGAAGAGTACTCTTTCGCAAAAATTTCTAATCTAAAAGAACAAAAGCGTCTTTTCAACAATCAAATTATATTTATGTATGATAACGAATGGAAAAAAATAAAACATATTCAAACAAATGATGTGAGCTCCCTCGTTCAAAAAATACACGAGCAACTTTCTAAATAAATATATGATTAGCCCTCTATTTCTTACATAGAGGGCTTCTATACTTACACATCTTCTTTTTTCAAGAGCGGTCTCACATGAACAATGACAGTGCGAATAACTGCTAAAATCGGAACCGATATTAGCAATCCTACAATCCCAGCTACCTCTCCCCCAACTAGTAAGGCAAGCATAATAATAACGGGATGCATACGAAGTGACTTACCAACGATGTAAGGCGATAAAATGTTACTCTCCACAAATTGCAAAATCGCAATCGTGATCCCCGCCTTAATAAGTAAACTCGTTGATACTGTTGCTGCAATCATTAACGTCGGGATCGCTCCTAAAATAGGACCGAAGTATGGGATTATATCCGTTACCCCAATAATAATGCCAAGCAATAATGGATATTTCATACCGATAAACCAAAAAGAAAGAGCTGATACTCCCCCTAATACTAAACAAACAAATAACTGTCCTCGAATATAGCTTCCAAGTGACTTATCAATTTCTTTCGCAAGCATTTGCCCCGTACCTCGCCATTTACTTGGGACTAGTTTCCAAAAGATATGATAAAACTCACCATAATCTTTTAATATGTAAAATACAATGAACGGTATTAAGAAAATAATGAGCAATGAATCGAGTACACCACGAGCTGTACTCATCACTTTATTTAAAAGCGCTTGAATCTTCGTTTCCACACCCACAAAAAGTTGTTTCACCTTTTCATGAATGAACGAAGGGAAATTCGCTGTTTGTTCTGTAACGCCATCCATCCACGAATCGTACATCTTTGTAAACTGGGGAAATTGTTCATTAATCTCTTGTAACTGTTTAATAACGACTGGTGTTCCTTTATAAATCCCATAACCAATTCCGCCAAAGAAAAGGATATAAATGAGCAAAATGGCAAGTGTACGAGGCATCCCTTCCTTATGAATTTTTTCAATTAAAGGGTGCAATAAATACGCAATAAAACACGCGATAAGAAACGGCGTGATTGCTACTTTAAATACAAAAATAATCGGTGCCCATAGCGGCTTAATTTTTAAAAAGACGAGCAGACAAAGAAAAACAAGTAACAATAATCCTAAACGATATATCCAAATGATTTTAAGATTCTTCACATGAAAAACCTCCTCCACCTTTATTTTGAAAATAAATGGGGTAGGTTATGTGCGAAACTTTTAAAATCTTTTCATACGGACCATACTGTTTTTTAAAGACGTACATATAAATAACATAACAAGGACAACCACCCCTGAGAATACAGCATGAATTAATATAATCAGGAGGGCTAATTATGGTTTTATTTATGCTTGGATTATCAGCACTTTTTATGATTCTTGAATGGATTTGTATCGGGTTCGGTATTTGGAAGGGGTTCTTTATTCATTCCTCACGTAAAGAAAAAGCGAAGCAATTATGGCAGTATGGAATACTTGGCGTTGGCTGCTACGGTCTATCTTATCTTTTCTCAGAGATCGGACTTTTTTATTTGCATATGGGTGCATAAAAAAACTCCCTTGTCTACAAGGGAGTTTTTCAATTTATCGAAATGATTATAAGTAAGACTTAATCATCTTACGTGCTTTTTTCATATTGCGTTTTGAAAATACATCTTGTTTACGAGCATATTGATATGCTGCAGCTCCAACACCTAATGCGATTAATGAATTGCGTAGATTCAAAGTAAATCCTCCTTTTCGTTATCCGATCGTTCTTTCATTCTCATCAAATAAATCATCAAGAGAGCTTAATGAACCATCTTCCTCAACTTGATGTGTATGGATTTTCCCCTTTGAAACCGATAATTCGATATAACAATTCCAGCAATAAAATTGGTTGACACCTATTTTTCCAATGTCTTTCCCTTTGCAATTTGGACAAATGAACATATGGCTTTCATCTCCTTACAGTCTCCCAGATTCTATTCGCCATTATGTCCAAACTGCATTCATTTATACATTACTGGAGCCTTTCAACGCTATGCGTTTGAAAGTTTCACTATATAATTTCACCTTGTTACATGAAATCATACGGTGAAATGTTTTCCACGTCCATTTCCTCGCCATTAACTGTGACCATCTGTACTTCTCCTTGTGATTCTTGCAAGCGACTAGCTAAAGTTGTTTGACGCATTGCATCATCAAGGCGATTTACACCAGATTGGAAAGCTGCTTCCTCCCCGCAAATAATAAGGAACTTCTTACTTCTTGTAATACCCGTGTAAATTAAATTACGACGTAACATACGGTTGTAACTTTTCACGATTGGCATAATAACAATCGGAAATTCACTACCTTGTGATTTATGAATGGAACAACAATATGCATGCGTAATTTGATTTAAATCGGGCTTCGTATACGTTACCTCAATTCCATCAAATGAAACGATAATCATATCTTGTTGCTCAACGTTCTCTTTCGCATAAAACACCGAAACAATTTCCCCAATATCACCATTAAACACTTGGCTCTCCGGCTGATTCACGAGTTGCAGTACTTTATCGCCTCTTCGGTACACAACATCACCGTAAGCAATTTCTTTACTCTTTTCCCTCTTCGGATTAAATACTTGTTGCAGCGCTTCGTTTAATACATTAATACCAGCAGGCCCGCGGTACATCGGTGCTAATACTTGAACATCCCTTGCACTAAAGCCTTTTGTTTTAGCATTTTCGCAAACTTTTTTCACAACCTCAACAATTTGAGCCCCTGTACAGCTGATAAACGAACGATCTTTTTTGTTTTGCGCTAAATCTGGTGGTAGAGTTCCATTTTTTATCGCATGGGCAAGTTGAATGACTGATGAGCCTTCCGCTTGACGATAAATTTCAGTAAGCTTCACTGTCGGAACTGCGCCTGCATTTAATAAATCTTTTAATACTTGTCCAGGTCCTACAGATGGCAACTGATCTTCATCACCTACAACGATAACTTGAATATTCGTCGGCAACGACTTAAATAGCTGATTTGCAAGCCAAATATCAACCATTGAAAATTCATCGATAATAAGGAGCTTACCTTGGACAGGATCCGTTTCATTACGCTGGAAAGATCCTTCTGGCGTCCAACCAAGTAAACGGTGAATTGTGCAAGCTGGAAGTCCTGTCGATTCACTCATCCGCTTCGCTGCTCTTCCTGTTGGAGCTGTTAATAGTATTGGAAATGGATTATCATCACTGTATTCATTCGGATTTAACGATAATCCGTGAAGTGACGCATACATTTCAACAATCCCTTTAATAACTGTTGTTTTCCCTGTTCCTGGTCCACCTGTCAATAACATCATCGGTTTATGAAGTGCCGTTTGAATTGCTTCTTGCTGAAACGGTGCATATTGTACGTTCAGTTGTTCTTCAATTTCACCTAACGTTTTTAACACTTCCGCTTCTGGAAATGAAGGTGTTTCTTCTTGATTCATAAGCCTGCGAATAGACTTTACAACACCTTTTTCAGAGTAGAATAACGTCGCTAAATACACTCGTTCTTCTTCTATGATGACTTTCCCTTCACTTTGCATCGTTTCAATACAACCTATAATATCTTCCTCAGTCACTCTTCCTTCTTGATTGTTTAAAAGTGACATCGTTTCTCTTACAAGTTGATCTTTCCTCATATAAACATGACCAAGTTGTAATGAGACATTCTCTAATGTGTAAAAACATCCCGCTCGTACACGGTCGTCATGATTACCCGATATCCCTAACGCACGCCCTATATCATCCGCTCTTCCAAAACCAATCCCGTCCACTTCTTCAATAAGTTGATACGGATTATTACGAATCACTTCTAATGTCATCTCTTTATATTGCTGGTAAATCTTAATAGAAAGTTTCGTTCCAAAACCGTAGCCATTTAAAAAGCTCATTACTTTCTCTAATCCTTGATGTTCAACAATTGTCTCATATATTTCCTGAGCCTTTTGTTTATTAACAACACCATTTAATGCCTCAGGGTCATCCATAATTTTAGAAATAGCATGTTCTCCGAGATGGTCCACAATTTTTTCAGCTGTACGCTTTCCTATCCCTTTAAATAAATCACTCGCTAAATATTGCACCATACCTGCTTTTGTTTGCGGCAATTCTTTTTTAAATGTTTCAACCATATATTGTTTTCCATACTTTGGATGGTCCTTAAAATGACCAGTCAATGTAAACACTTCATCTTCATGCATGCGGGGAAAATGACCGTTTATCATTACTTTCTTTTCGTCATACGTTTCATTCGTTTCAATGACTTTCATACTGACAACGGAATAGAGGTTTTCTTCGTTGTGGAAAATGGTATGAAGAACTTGCGCTTTTATAAACTTTTTCTCTTCCTCAAACAAATCCATTGCATGTTGATTTCCCATCTTTCCTCTCCTTTCCGATATTTTCACTTTAATGAGCAGTACATCCCCCACCTTTTTAGATGAGGGATAACTACCCAAACTATATTTTTATCTTATTCAGCTTCTTGCTCTAATAAACGAACGCCATTACCCGCTAAAAAGTGATCTGGCTGAATTTCAGTTGCTTTCTTAAATAAAGCGAGAGCCTTCTCATTATTTTCCTCAAATACGTACGCAACACCTAAATTGTAATACGCATCTGCATGCTCTTCATCCATTTCTAATACCTTTTCAAAATAAGGTTTCGCCTCTTGAACATGTTCTAATCGCGCGAAGCAAAGTCCGCACTGGAATACAGCTTCTACATCGTTTTCATCTAATTCTGTTGCTCTTTGTAAGAATGGTAGTGCAAGACGATCATTTCCAAGCTGTACATGTGTGATACCTAACATAAATGTTACATCAGCTGATTGTAATCCAGCTTGCATTGCTTGTTCAAATACAGCTTTCGCCTCAGTAAATTGCTCTTGGCCATAATATACATTTCCTAAACCATAATAGGCAGCTGCAGATTTATCATCTAACTCTAGTGCGCGTTTATAAAATAAAATCGCTCGCTCGCTATCACCTAATACGTCTAATAAATTTGCAAAATTAATGTATCCAAGCGCATCTTTCGGATTTTCTTCGATTGCTTCTGTAAAATTTTTAGCTGCTTCTTCCCAGTTTCCTTCTTGCATATATTGAATACCTGTTTCAAGTTTGTTTGACATGTCCTTCACCTCTACAACAAATTATAACAAAGAATGTATTTTCCAAGCGAACGAAAATTCGCTTTATGTAAAAGAAACCTCTAACCGCTAATCGGCAGAGGCTTCTCGTTTATCCTAAATAATCCAATTTCTTACCACTACGGTATACTTCATCAATTGTAGCACCGCCTAAGCACTCATCTCCATCATAGAAAACGACTGCTTGTCCTGGTGTAATTGCACGAATTGGCTCATCACAAAGAATACGAACTGTATTTTCATCAACGATTTGAACCGTTACTTTATTGTCTTCTTGACGATAACGGAATTTCGCCGTGCACTTAAATTCTGTTTCTTTTTCTTTGTTACTTACCCATCCTACATTCGTAGCAATAACTTCATCACCATATAGAAGTTCGTTATGGAATCCTTGATCAACATATAAAATGTTTTCTTTTAGATTTTTCCCAACAGCAAACCATGGATCACCATTACCACCAATTCCAAGGCCATGACGTTGTCCAATTGTATAATACATTAAACCGTCATGCTTCCCTTTCACTTCACCAGATAATGTTTGCATTACACCTGGTTGTGCCGGTAAGTAGTTACTTAAGAAATCTTTAAAGTTACGCTCACCAATGAAGCAAATACCTGTACTATCTTTTTTCGCCGCTGTCGCTAAGCCAGCTTCTTTCGCCATTTCACGAATTTGCGGTTTCTTTAATTCACCTAACGGGAACATTGTTTTTGATAATTGCTCTTGGCTTAATTGATTTAAGAAATATGTTTGATCTTTATTGTCATCAACGCCGCGAAGCATTTTATATTCGCCGTCCATATAAGCAACGCGTGCATAATGGCCTGTTGCCACATAATCCGCACCAAGCGCAATTGCATGCTCTAAAAATGCTTTAAATTTAATTTCTTTATTACACATTACATCTGGGTTTGGTGTACGACCAGCTCGATACTCATCTAAGAAGTACGTAAATACTTTATCCCAGTATTGTTTTTCAAAGTTTACTGCATAATACGGAATACCAATTTGGTTACACACTTCAATTACATCATTGTAATCTTCTGTTGCTGTGCAGACACCATTCTCATCTGTATCATCCCAGTTTTTCATAAAAATTCCGATTACATCATAACCTTGCTCTTTTAATAAAAGTGCTGCTACAGATGAATCGACGCCACCGGACATTCCGATGACAACGCGTGTTTCGTGAGGTAGTTTGTTCATCATGTCACCTCCCATGCTAATTTTGTGTTAATCGCTTCACGATTTTCACTGTTTCGTACGCCGCTTTTTCAATTTGCTCTTTCGTATTTCCAAGTCCAAAACTAAAGCGTACGGATGAACGTATTTGATCGGAGTCTTTTCCAAACATCGCTACTAATACATGTGATGGATCAATCGAACCAGCTGTACAAGCAGAACCGCTTGATACTGCAATGCCAGCAAGGTCTAAGTTCACAAGAAATGGTTCAATGTTCATTCCTGTAAAACTTACATTAAGTACATGCGGTAAGCGATGTTCTAAGTTTCCGTTTACCTCGAAAGTAATGCCTTCATTTTTGAAGACAGATACCATTATATCTTTAAACTCTTCATATTGGGCATTTTTTTGCTCACGAGTTTTTTCAGCTATAAGAATTGCATGCTGAAGCCCAGCAATACTAGGCACATTTTCCGTACCAGCACGGCGTTTTCTTTCTTGCTCTCCGCCTATTAATAACGGTTCAAATTTCACATTTGCACCAGCGTATAAGAACCCTACACCTTTTGGCCCATTAATTTTATGTGCTGAAATTGATAATAAATCAATTCCAAACTCTTTCACATTAATTTCTACTAAACCGTAAGCTTGTACCGCATCTGTATGGAAATAAGCTTGATGATCTTTTAGCAGCTTTCCTATTTCCACAATTGGTTGCATTGTCCCTACTTCATTATTCCCAAACATAACAGATACAAGAATCGTCTCTTCTGTTAATGCCTTTTGTATGTCAGAAACTTGAATGCGCCCTGTTTCATCGACAGGTAAATATGTCACTTCAAACCCTTCACGCTCTAACAATTCGCACGTATGCAAAATCGCATGATGTTCAATTTGCGTCGTTATTATGTGGTTACCTTTATGACGGTTCGCACGTGCTACACCTATAAGCGCTAAATTATCAGCTTCTGTACCACCGCTCGTAAATATAATTTCATTCGGATTCGCATGAATGCTGCGTGCACACACTCGTCTCGCCTCATCTACTGCATGGCGCGTTTGACGTCCATAAAAGTGAATACTAGACGGGTTCCCGAATATTTCTGTCATATATGGAATCATCTTTTCGACCACTTCTGGGTGAGTCGGAGATGTCGCAGCATGATCTAAGTAAATGCGTTCCATTAAATCTCCTTCTTTCCAAATCGTTTCACAAGGAATTAAATGTAAAACATATAGCCCCCGTGATTTTCTTCCTCATAACGTACTAAATCTTCTAACGTTGTACTATCTAACACTTCTTGTACCGCATCACGAACACGCATCCATAACTGGCGTTGTGCTGGTTCTTCTTCTTCTATCATTTCTACAACACTAATCGGCCCCTCTAATACACGGATTACATCCCCAGCTGTAATGTTAGCCGGTTGATCTGATAGTACATATCCGCCATATGCTCCGCGTGTACTCTTTACTAGACGCGCGTTACGAAGTGGTGAAATTAATTGCTCTAAGTAATGTTCCGATAAGTCATGTGCCTGCGCAATTGATTTTAATGAAATCGGACCTTCACCAAACTTTTTTGCAAGATCGATCATAATTGTTAAGCCGTAGCGGCCTTTCGTTGAAATCTTCATCTATTTTGCACCTCTTTTCAAATTTTCACTTCTATTGGTTATATCTTATTTATAAAAGAACACAATTTAAAATCCTATGAAATTATAGCATAATATAGTATTATAAGAAATTTCAACTTGTGTATCAAAATGATAACATAAAATCACATTGAAAAACTCGGAAATTATTACAATTGAAAGAAAAATGAAAATATTCGTATTCATTTTTCCCATAAAACAGCATCCTATTTCAAATTCCGTAGAAAAAAATGATACGATAGAACGAGATTATATATTAAGGGAGACGGTCCAAATGAAACAACCACTCGCACATCGAATGCGCCCTACAAATATTCAAGAAATTATTGGGCAACAACATTTAGTTGGTGAAGGAAAGATTTTATGGCGAATGGTCCAAGCCAATCATTTTCAATCTATGATTTTATACGGTCCTCCAGGTACAGGAAAAACATCCATTGCCAGTGCAATTGCAGGAAGTACCGGTACCCCGTTTCGTCTATTGAACGCTGTTACTCACAATAAAAAAGATATGGAAGTTGTCGTACAAGAAGCGAAGATGCATCGACACCTCGTTTTAATTTTAGATGAAGTTCACCGTCTAGATAAAGCAAAGCAAGACTTTCTATTACCTCACTTAGAAAGCGGACTTCTTACTTTAATTGGTGCTACGACAAGTAATCCATTCCATGCAATAAACTCCGCTATTCGAAGCAGGTGTCAAATTTTCGAATTACACGCACTAACAGAAAAAGATATTTTAATTGGGTTAAAAAGAGCTTTAGAAGATAAAGAAAAAGGCCTTGGAGAATATGCAGTAACGGTAACAGATGAAGCACTACATCACTTTGCAAACGCCTCTGGTGGTGATATGCGTTCCGCTTATAACGCACTTGAACTTGCTGTATTATCTAGCTTTACTACAGACGATCAAGCGGCTGAAATCACACTCGAGATTGCAGAAGAATGCTTACAAAAGAAGAGCTTCGTCCACGACAAAGGCGGCGATGCTCATTATGATGTATTATCAGCATTTCAAAAATCAGTGCGCGGAAGTGATGTAAATGCAGCACTCCATTATTTAGCACGCCTTATTGAAGCAGGTGATTTACAAAGCATTGGCAGACGCCTTCTTATTATGGCTTATGAAGATATTGGACTTGCTAGCCCACAAGCTGGACCACGTACACTAGCTGCAATTGAATCAGCTGAACGAGTTGGATTCCCAGAAGCACGCATCCCACTTGCAAATGCCGTTATCGAGCTATGCTTATCACCAAAATCAAATTCAGCTTATAAAGCACTTGATGCTGCATTACACGATTTACGCAACGGTCAAACAGGTGACATTCCAAGCCATTTAAAAGATAGTCATTACAAAGGCGCAGAATCACTTGGAAGAGGCATTGGATATTTATATCCGCACGACCATCCAAACGGCTGGGTAAGGCAACAATACTTACCTGATAAAATAAAAAGCAAGCAATATTATAAACCGAAAACGACAGGAAAATTTGAGCAAGCACTTTCTACTGTTTATGAAAGATTACAAACTTCGAATAAAACGAAAAATAAAGGGTAACATAAACGAAAACGTCACCATTATGGAGGCTTCGCTTATGAAAACACGTCAAGATGCATGGACAAAAGAAGATGATCTCCTTTTAGCAGAAACTGTTTTGCGACATATTCGCAGCGGAAGTACACAAATAAAAGCGTTTGATGAAGTTGGCGACGCTTTAAACCGCACTTCCGCAGCTTGTGGCTTTAGATGGAATGCTGAAGTAAGACCGAATTACGAAGATGCGGTGCAGCTTGCAAAAAAACAACGTAAAGAATTAAAACGTTCTGAAGCTAATATAGAAAAAGATCGGTTCACGAAAACGAAACAACTCGTAATTGACGCCGATTTTTCAGAAGATATTACGTCAAGTAAACAAGATCTTACAATGCAAAATGTCATTTCATTTTTACAAAATTTAGAACATAACAATCCTTCACTTGCAAAGTTGCAAACTGAAAATGATGTATTACACGCTCAACTCACCTCTCTGCAAAAAACGAATCATGAACTTGAAACGAAATTAGCAGTACTCACAAAAAAACAACAAGCAATCGAAGAAGATTACGCGATGCTTGTTCGAATTATGGATCGTGCTCGAAAACTTGTTTCAGTCGAAGAGCAAGAAGAGCAAATTGCCCCAATTTTCAAAACCGGTCAAAATGGGAATTTAGATATTATTTATTCTGCAGAGAATTAAAAACAGGGATGTCACTTTTTTAACCGAGTGACATCCCTGTTTGTTTTCGGTGAACCATATATAGATATCGGTAAATGAAATTATATTAACGGTTTTTCGAATATATCTATCACAACTTGCAATATATCAACGATTTTTCAAATTTATCTATCACAACTTGCAATATATCAACGATTTTTCAAATTTATCTATCACAACTTGCAATATATCAACGATTCAATAAAGGATATCGATTTAACGACAAAGATTGACAATAACATTCCTCCTTGTCATACAAGGAAACTCCTACAACAGATTAGATATTTTTTACTAAAATGTTATTATAAACATATACCTTTAAAGGGAGATGGTTGCTATTTCATTAATAATCTTCAAAATAACTCTTGGCCTTCTCGTCCTAACTTTAGCTCTTTTCACCATTAACAGTCTAAAAAAGACATCCGCCTATAAATCAGATAAATATGATTATTGCTTACTAACCTTACTTACATTTGAACTAGTAGTGATGCAAATATTCATATTTCTTTAATACATATAAAAAAGCATATATCCAAAATGGATATATGCTTTTCTTTTATTCTTGCCCTACACGTTTCACTTCTACGTTTTTAATGCGTTCACGTACAACGTGACTTGCCATAATTAAGCCTGCCACAGATGGTACGAATGCATTTGATGAAGGCGGTAGTTTCGCCTTACGAATTTTTGCATTCTCGTCTGGTACAATTTCTTTACGTACTTCTTCACGAATTACGATTGGGTTTTCGTCAGAGAAGACAACTTTTACACCTTTTTTAATACCCTCTTTACGAAGCTTCGTACGAATGACTTTCGCAATTGGATCTGTATGTGTTTTAGAGATGTCCGCAATACGGAAACGAGTTGGGTCCATTTTATTTGCTGCACCCATACTTGAGATAATTTTAATTTTACGACGTAAACATTGTTTAATTAAATGAATTTTGAACGTAATCGTATCAGATGCATCCACTACGAAGTCTAAACCGTACTTAAAGAACTCTTCATATGTTTCATCTGTATAAAACATTTCTAGTCCAATTACTTCACACTCTGGGTTAATGTCCGCGATACGCTCTTTCATTAATTCTACTTTTGAACGTCCTACAGTAGATACTAAAGCGTGAATTTGACGGTTTACGTTTGTAATATCTACAACGTCTTTATCAACTAATACGAGACGTCCTACGCCAGAACGTGCTAACGCTTCAGCTGCAAAAGAACCTACGCCGCCAATTCCTAAAATACCGACTGTACTATTTTTTAATATTTCAAGTCCTTCTTTACCAAAGGCTAATTCATTACGTGAAAATTGATGTAACATTCAGCTCTACACTCCTATTACAAAAATGGTCTACCATGTATTCTAGCGTTTTTCCGACTATTTGTATAGAAAAAGTTATAGAATTCCTAAAAATACATATTTCGAGAATGAAAACATAGACCAGAATTTTATTTCTTCCTAAATACACGTTTAAAAAGGAGGATTTAGATAACCGAGCAGATTGAGGCGCTGAAGCCAGGAGGAGCGCAGTGTAGAAATACTACTCGAGCACCGGACTGGCGAGGCAACGATGAGATGCGACAGTTATCTAAACCGGACTTTTTAAACAACCTCTCAAAAAAAATCTAGACGGTTATAGTATAACCATCTAGACCCTATTCTTACTTCTCTTCTTTCAAGCTTAATTTTAAGTTCAGTTCTTCAAGCTGCGCTTCTGCAACTGGGCTTGGAGCTTCTGTTAATAAGCAGCTTGCGCTTGCTGTTTTCGGGAATGCAATTGTATCACGAAGGTTCGTACGGCCTGCAAGTAACATAACAAGACGATCTAAACCTAATGCGATTCCGCCGTGTGGTGGTGTACCGTATTCGAATGCTTCTAATAAGAATCCGAATTGCTCTTGCGCTTCTTCTTGTGAGAATCCAAGTGCTTTGAACATTTTTTCTTGTACGTCACGCTCGTAAATACGAAGTGATCCACCACCAAGCTCATAACCGTTTAATACAAGGTCATATGCTTGTGCACGTGCTTTTTCTGGTGCTGTTTCTAGTAACTCAACGTCTTCACGGAATGGCATTGTGAATGGGTGGTGAGCTGCGAAGTAACGATCTGCATCTTCATCGTACTCAAGTAGTGGCCAATCAGTTACCCATAGGAAGTTAAATTTACTTTCATCAATTAACTCAAGCTCTTTACCTAGACGTAAACGAAGTGCGCCTAAGCTATCTGCAACAACGCTCTTCTTATCTGCTACGAATAGTAATAAGTCGCCAGCAGTAGCTTCTAATGTGCTCATTAACACATTTGCATCTTCTTCACCGAAGAATTTCGCAATCGGTCCTTTTAGTCCGTCTTCTTCAACTTTAAGCCAAGCTAGACCTTTTGCACCGTATACTTTCACGAATTCAGTTAATGCATCGATGTCTTTACGAGAATATTTACTTGCAGCACCTTTTGCATTAATTGCTTTTACTTGTCCGCCGCTTTCTACAGCACTTGTAAATACTTTAAAGCCACAACCTGCAGCAAACTCAGATAAGTCTGTTAGTTCCATTTCAAAGCGTGTATCTGGCTTATCAGAACCGTAGCGAGCCATTGCATCAGCATATTTCATACGAGGGAATGGTGCACTCACTTCTACACCTTTTGCATCCTTCATAACTTTCGTCATCATACGCTCCATCATATCTAAAATTTCATCTTGTGTTAAGAATGAAGCTTCGATATCGATTTGCGTGAATTCTGGTTGACGATCCGCACGTAAATCTTCATCACGGAAACAACGTGCTACTTGATAGTAACGCTCAAATCCGCCGACCATAAGAAGCTGTTTAAATAACTGTGGTGACTGTGGTAATGCATAGAATTCACCATCATGTACACGACTTGGCACTAAATAGTCACGAGCTCCTTCTGGCGTGCTTTTCGTTAAAATTGGTGTTTCTACTTCTAAGAACTCTTCTGTATCTAAGAAGTTACGAATTGTTTTTGTTACGTCGTGACGCATTTTGAATGTGTTGAACATTACAGGACGACGTAAGTCTAAATAACGATATTTTAAACGCACATCTTCTGATGCATCTGTATCATCAGCAATGATAATTGGCGTTGTTTTCGCTGCATTTAGTACATTTACTTTTGTTGCTTGTACTTCAATACGACCAGTTGCCATATTGTCATTAATTGCGCCTTCACCACGTTCAACAACTGTACCTTCTACGTGTAATACGTATTCGCTACGAATTGTTTCTGCTACTTCTAACGCTTCTTTTGATGTTTCTGGGTTAAATACAACTTGTACGATACCTGTACGGTCACGTAAATCGATAAAGATTAATCCACCTAAGTCACGGCGTTTTTGTACCCAACCTTTTAATTGAACTGTTTGTCCAACAGCTTCTACTGTTACTTTTCCACATGCATGTGTTCTTTCAGCCACTGTAAGTTCCCCCTATATTAATTTCTCTGCTACGTATGAAGCAAATACATCTAACGCTACTTCTTCTTGTTCACCTGTTGCCATATCTTTTAAGTTAATGATGCCTTTATCTAGCTCATCTTCTCCTAATACAGCTACAAATTTCGCCTTTAGACGATCTGCTGATTTAAATTGTGCTTTCATTTTGCGATCTAAATAATCTTTTTCAACTGACAATCCAGCTTTACGAAGATCGAACGCAACTTTTGCAGCATGGTCTTTCGCTTTTTCGCCAAGCGCTACAACGTAACAATCAATGCTATGTTCAAGTGGTAATTCAATGTTTTCAGCTTTTAGCGCCATAATTAAACGTTCAATACTCATTGCAAAACCGATACCTGGCATTTCTGGTCCACCGATTTCTTGTACAAGTCCGTTATAACGGCCACCACCGCTTAATGTAGTGATCGCACCGAAACCTTCTGCCTCACTCATAATTTCAAAAACAGTGTGTTGATAGTAGTCTAAACCACGCACTAAGTTCGGATCTTTTTCAAATGGAACATCCATCATCGTTAATAGTTCTTGAACTTTGTCATAGTATACTGCTGAATCTTCGTTTAAGTATTCTGTAATAGATGGTGCTGTTCCCATTAATTCATGGTTACGGTCCTTCTTACAGTCTAAAATTCGAAGTGGGTTCTTTTCTAAGCGAGATTGACAGTCAGAACAGAATTCGCCGATACGTGGCTCAAAGTGTGCGATTAATGCATCACGGTGTGCTTGACGGCTCGCTGCGTCACCTAAACTGTTTAATACAACTTTAATATTTTTTAAGCCCATGCCGCGGTAAAATTCAACAGCAAGTGCAATTACTTCTGCATCAATTGCAGGGTCATTACTGCCGATTGCTTCGATACCGAATTGTACGAATTGACGATAGCGACCTGCTTGTGGTCTTTCATAACGGAACATTTGACCGATATAGTATAATTTCGTTGGTTGTGTCGCATCACCAAACATTTTATTTTCAACGTAAGAACGTACAACAGGTGCAGTACCTTCTGGACGTAATGTTAAGCTACGCTCTCCACGATCTTGGAATGAGTACATTTCTTTTTGTACGATATCTGTCGTATCACCAACACCGCGTAAAAATAGCTCAGTGTGTTCAAAGATTGGTGTACGAATTTCTTTATAATTGTAACGACGGCAAATTTCGCGTGCTTGCCCTTCGATATACTGCCATAACTCAACAGTGCCTGGAAGAATATCTTGCGTTCCGCGTGGGATTTGAATAGACATATTCAGTTCCTCCTCAAATTGTTTTAATCTTAATAAAAATAAAAAAACTCCCGCCTCTACTGTTTAAACAGTAGGGACGAGAGTATTATACCCGTGGTGCCACCCTAATTGAAGCACGTATGCTTCCACTTTTTTAATAACGCTTAAATATGCGTTCATCCCTACTAAGCATATATGCCGTTCAAGTTGAAACCTCTAGAGTGTCATTCAATCAGTCATCATGCAGAAATGTTTTCAGCCTAAGACATTCCTTCTCTTTCCATGTGTGTCTCATTTACTCTTCTCTATCAACGGTTATATTCATATGTAAATATAAAATTACTATACGTTTGTTAAGTAGGATTGTCAAGTGCTCTAAGAACGTTCAATCTGCTTCTTTAAACGCTTTACATCTTGAAGAGAAATCCCAAACTCCGAAGCAAGCTCCATTGAAGTATTGTTTTGCTCTTTTGAAATAAAATCATGAAAATTCACGTTAAACAGTTGATTTGCACCATTTGTAACAGAATGCCCTTTTTCATTCATACGCATACGTATATCCCTCACATTCAATATGGATGTTTTACTTTTTATTGTTCCATATTGATGAGAGAGTTATACATAACCGAAACTGCTATTGATTCCAAATAAATGAACAAAACATACAACAATGTATAAAAAAGAGAGGATTATATAACCCTCTCTTTTTTATGAACACTATTTACTTTCTACAATTAAGGTCACCGGACCATCATTGATTAAAGAAACGTCCATCATTGCTCCAAACTTCCCTGTTTCCACATGTAATCCTTGTTTACGAACTTCTTCATTAAAGAAATCGTATAAACGCTCTGCATAATCAGGTTTCGCAGCATCCATAAAGTTTGGACGTCTGCCCTTGCGGCAATCTCCGTATAATGTGAATTGCGAAATAGATAGAACTTGTCCTTCTACATCAAGTACAGAATGATTCATCTTTCCGCTCTCATCTTCAAAAATACGTAAGTTTGCAATTTTTTCCGCAATGTAAGTTGCATCTTTTTCTGTATCTTCGTGCGTAATGCCAACTAGTAATGTTAAACCGAACGGAATTTGTCCTACGATCTCACCGTCTACTGTGACAGACGCTTTCTTTGATCGTTGTAAAACAACTCTCATCTTTCTACACTCCCTATTAATGCATCATGCGTCGTACTGCATAAATTTCTGGAACGCGTTTAATGCGTTCTACTACTTTTTTCAAGTGTTGTAAGTTACGAATCGAGATTGACATATTAATTGTTGCCATCTTATTACGGTCACTTCTACCAGAAACAGCTGAAATGTATGTTTTCGTCTCTGTAACAGCTTGCAGTACTTCATTTAATAAACCGCGGCGATCGTAACCTGAAATTTCAATATCAACGTTATACTCAATTTCTTTTTCAGGGCTACCTTCCCACTCTACCTCTAATAATCGTTCTACAGCTTCTTCTGTATGAACATTTACACAATCACGGCGGTGAATTGATACACCTCGGCCTTTCGTAATATACCCAACGATATCATCGCCCGGAACTGGGTTACAGCATTTCGATAAACGGATTAATAAATTATCAGCACCGCTTACCTTTACACCAGAATCCCATTTTCGAATTTTCATCGGTTTACGGACTTCTTTAACTTCAACAATTTCTTCTTCTTCGCGTTGTTTGCGGAACTTGTCCGTTAGTCGCGTAACAATTTGCGAAGCTGTAATTCCGCTATATCCAACTGCTGCAAACATATCTTCTTCATTTGCAAAGTTAAATTTCTCAGCGACGCGTTTTAAGTTATCCGGCGCCAATACTTCTTTCATCTCATACTCTAGACCACGTACTTCCTTTTCAACAAGTTCACGGCCTTTTTCAATATTTTCGTCTCTACGTTGTTTCTTAAAGAATTGACGAATTTTATTTTTCGCATGAGATGTTTGAGCAAGTTTTACCCAATCCTGGCTTGGGCCATATGAATGTTTCGACGTTAAAATTTCAATGATGTCGCCTGTTTTTAATTTATAATCCAGCGTCACCATTTTCCCATTTACTTTTGCACCAATTGTTTTATTCCCAATTTCCGAATGGACACGATACGCGAAATCAATTGGAACAGATCCAAGTGGTAATTCCATTACATCGCCTTTCGGTGTAAAGACGAATACCATGTCAGAGAATAAATCAATTTTTAATGACTCCATAAATTCTTCTGCATTAGAAGCTTCATTTTGCCATTCTAATATTTGACGGAACCATGTGAGTTTCTTCTCTAATGTACCTGTTGTTTCTGCTGTTTTTCCTTCTTTGTATGCCCAGTGTGCCGCGATCCCAAATTCTGCAATTTCATGCATTTCTTTCGTACGAATTTGCACTTCAAGTGGATCACCTTTCGGTCCAATTACAGTCGTATGAAGAGATTGATATAGATTTGCTTTTGGCATTGCAATATAATCTTTAAAACGACCTGGCATCGGCTTCCAGCACGTATGAATAATTCCAAGCACCGCATAACAATCTTTAATACTATTTACAACGACACGTACAGCTAATAAATCGTAAATTTCATTGAACTGCTTATTTTGCAGTGCCATTTTACGATAAATACTGTAAATATGTTTCGGTCTTCCAGAAATCTCAGGTTGAATTGCAACTTCTTTTAATTTCTCACGAATACCAGTCATTACTTCGTCTAAATATTCTTCACGTTCTGCACGTTTACGCTTCATTAAATTTACAATACGATAATATTGTTGTGGATTTAAATAGCGAAGTGACGTATCCTCTAGCTCCCATTTAATAGTACTAATTCCGAGTCTATGTGCCAAAGGTGCAAAGATTTCTAACGTTTCATTCGCTATGCGACGCTGCTTCTCTTGAGGCAAATGTTTCAATGTACGCATATTATGAAGACGATCAGCTAGTTTAATTAAAATAACTCGAATATCTTGAGCCATTGCAATAAACATTTTGCGATGGTTTTCTGCTTGTTGTTGTTCGTGAGATTTATATTTGATCTTCCCAAGCTTTGTAACGCCATCAACAAGCATAGCAATTTCTTTGTTAAATTCCCGTTCAATATCTTCTAACGTAATCTCTGTATCTTCCACTACATCATGTAAGAAACCTGCTGATACCGTAGCTGGATCCATGTGTAAATCAACTAAAATACCTGCAACTTGAATCGGATGAATAATATACGGTTCACCCGATTTTCTATATTGTTCGCTATGCGCATCACGTGCATATTCATAGGCACGTGCCACTAGCTCAATATCTTCATCCGCTAAATATTGACTTGCTTTCTCGAGTACCTGTTCAGCTGTTAGTACCTGCTCATTTGCCATCGAATCACCTTTTATTGAAAATTGACTTTATCTTTATTTAATAGAATAAATTATATTCTATCATTATAACCCAATGATTGTGAATTGTGAAAAGGAAAAGATTTTACTGACATTTCACCATAATTTTTTGTTCAATTATACAAAAGTACCCGCTCCTCTCCAAGAGATTCACGGGTACTTTTTATCACCGTAGTTTTACCTATATAGTGATTAGTATTTTTCTAATACTAATACATCGTAACCATCTAACATTTTACGACCATCTAAGTAAGTAAGTTCTACTAAGAATGCAATTCCTGCTACAACTCCGCCTAGCTCTTCAACTAACTTAATTGTCGCTTCGATTGTTCCACCTGTAGCTAATAGATCATCTGTAATTAATACGCGCTGACCTGGCTTAATTGCATCTTTATGGATTGTTAAAACATCTTTACCATATTCTTTACCGTAGTCAACAGTAATTACTTCACGTGGTAATTTTCCTAATTTACGAACTGGTGCAAATCCTACTTCTAACGCATAAGAAACTGGGCAACCGATAATGAAACCACGAGCTTCTGGTCCTACTACAACATCGATATCTCTTTCTTTTGCGTATTCAACGATTGCATCTGTTGCTGCTTTGTATGCTTTACCGTCATTCATTAAAGGTGTAATGTCTTTAAACACAATACCTTCTTTCGGATAATCCGGTACAATTGCGATATGTTGCTTGAAATCCATATTTCTGAATCCTCCTCAGATCTAAAAGGTTTGTAAATACAAATCCTTTACCCTAACTGTTCTACTTCTTTATGATTACGAATCGTTTCAAACCATGTATATAGTTGCTGATATGTGCTATAAACCAATTCTTTTTCTAATTGTAAGTGGTTCATTTTCTCACGATATGTGTTCGATTCAATTAAATCACGCTTTTGTTTTTTGTCTGCCATAAAAATGACGCCATCTTTTATTGTAACAAATTCTAACTCAAAAAACACCTGTGTCATGAAATTTACTGTATCTTTTGACCAACCTTTATGACGACATAGTTGTTCTCCATATTGTCTTAAAGAAAATGGTGTTTTTTGGCTTAAGAAAGAATAGTACCATTTAAAGTGTTCTCTCGTCGGAACTGTACTAAATAAGTGGTTATTCTCTTGATAAAATAGCGTATAAATTCGCGCTGGGAATCCTACCTTAAATAGCTCACGTAATTCATCTGTTCCTTTTGGTAAATCAAGTAACACGATATATTGATCATCTAAATGCGTTACTTCTGAAGCATGCATGAGCTTTTCTTTATAGCTCTCTAAAGAAAATTTATTCAATACCTCTTCAGAAAAATACACCATTGTTATTTTTTCTTTCGGAAGTTCTGCTAAATTTGCTTCTGCATTACGCATACTACGCCAATCAAATAATTGCCACGCCTCTACAGCAATATCTTGTACCATTAGTTGTGGCTTCTTAAAGTTATTCCATTCATTAATAGACGCTTCTCCTATTACAGATACTTTTGCAACTGGAGAGATTTCTTTCGCATATGCACCAAAACCAAATCCAATTGTATCCAGTGTTGCTTGTCCATCACGAAGAGCCATTTTTAAATGAGAGCCATCTGATCCGATTGCGCGAATACTTTCTAACTCTGCATCTTTTACTGCAATACATGGTTTCGGATTTCCAACACCAAACGGGGCTAGTTTTTGCATATCTTCAATTGCCGCTAGCGTTACATCCTCTACTTTACAAAAAACATCAACTGCTGTAATTGGAATAAAATCTTCTTCTGTTAAAATTGCATCTGCTTGTTCATTTAAGCGGCGACGTAATTCATCTACATCATTCATATGTAGCGTCATTCCCGCTGCCATCGGATGCCCTCCGAAGTGTGGTAATAACTCTCTACAATCTGATAAATTTGCAAACAAATCAAATCCTGCAATACTACGTGCTGAGCCTTTTGCTGTTTCTTTTATAGGATCAATGCTTAATACAATCGTCGGACGATAAAAACGTTCAACTAATTTCGAAGCAACAATTCCAATTACCCCTGGGTTCCAGCCTTCTTTTGCAAGTACTAATACTTTATTTTCTTCTGGTGGGAAGTTATTTTCCACTTCAGCGATAGCTTCTTCTGTAATTTGCTTTACAATATCTTTTCGCAGTTTGTTCAGCTCATCAATTTCTTCAGCTAGCTCTTTCGCTTCCTCTGGATCATCTGATAATAAAAGGTGTACAGCCGGCGCAGCATCTTCTAAACGCCCGACCGCATTAATACGAGGTGCAATTGAGAAGCCAATACTCTCTTCGGTAATTTCACTTTGCGAAACGTTAGCAACTTTAAACAATGCCTTCAAACCAATATTTCTCGTCATACGCATATGTTTTAAACCGCGTTTCACTAGCAACCTATTTTCACTATGAAGTGATACTAAATCGGCTACTGTACCAATTACTGCGATCTCTAATAAATGTTCTGGTACACGGCCTAATAGTGCATGCGCAACTTTAAACGCAACACCTACACCAGCTAAATAGTGAAACGGATATACACCGCCATCTAATTTCGGATGTATAATCGCAAGTGCTTCTGGCAATTCTGGCGGTGGCTCATGGTGATCTGTAATAATTAGATCTATTCCAAGCTCTTTCGCTACATTCGCTTCATGTACCGCTGCAATACCAGTATCGACAGTAATAATTAGCGAGAACCCTGCGCTATGCGCCCAACGAAATGCTTCTTCGTTCGGTCCATACCCTTCTGTAAAACGATTTGGAATGTAAAATTCTACTTCTGCACCTAATTCTTGAAGAGCAAGATATAAAACTGTCGTACTACTTACTCCGTCCGCATCGTAATCACCAAATATTAATATTTGCTCGCCATTTTGAATCGCCTTATTTACACGTTCTACCGTTCTATCCATTCCTTCTAATAAAAATGGATCATGAAATTCTTGATTTTCTGTATTTAAAAAATCTAAAATCTTATCTTCTGTATCGAGTCCTCTACCGAGGAATAACGAAACGACAAGTGGCGATAACTGTAATTTACTTGCTAATTCACTCACTCGCTCGTCATTATATTCTTTTTCTTTCCAACGCGTCTTCGGTTGTAACACGAAATCACCCCTTAACCTGTTCATTATACAAGACAGATTAAGGGGTGACAATATAATGCAAACTACGATGCAATATCTATATACTAAAATGTTAATGATGTTTAATTTGGAAAATACGGATTTATATGTACGAATACATTTTGTACATTATCTTGTTTCATAAGTATTTCTTTCACATGTTTTCCAATACGGTGTCCTTCTTCTACAGTAATGTATGGATCTACAGACACTTTAATATCGACAATAACATAATGACCATGCTCCCGTGCATATAAAGAACCAATTTTTTTCACACCATCTACTTGAAGAACTGCTTCTCTAAGCGGAATAACATCCTCCTCATGAAGAACATGGTCAAGCGTTGCATGAATTGCTTCCGCTCCAATGCTCCACGCCATTTTTACAACAAGGAGTGAAACAACTAATCCTGCAATTGGATCAGCGTATACAAGCCAGTCTATACCAAGCTTACCACCGATTATAGCTGCACAAATACCGATTAAAGCTGCAATTGAAGAAAATACATCCGAACGGTGCTCATATGCATTTGCAATAATTGCATCACTGTTTACTCTTTTCCCTAATCGGAATTTATATTGAAACATTCCTTCTTTCACGACGATTGAAAGAACAACAGCAAATATCGTAATTCCTTTCGGCGGTTCTAGTTCTTGCGAAAAAGCTTTTATAGACGAAATCGCGATTTCAAGTCCCACGATAAATAATAATACCGCTACAATAATCGCTGAAATCGATTCCGCTTTACCATGACCATACGGATGATCCTCATCAGGTGGCTGCTTTGCCGCTCGCAATCCAAAAAGTACAGCTAGCGAACCAATTACATCTGATGCAGAATGCACGGCATCCGCTAACAGTGCTTTACTGTTCCCAATATAACCAATTACCGCCTTTACAATCGCTAATATAATATTACCAACGATCCCGACAATAGCACCAAACTCGGCCTGTTTAAAACGTTCATCTTTTTCCATAATTAAAATCCCTTCTTTTCTTAACCTATCTTTTTATTTTAACAAAAACAGCGATAACACCACCACTTTCTTCCATCTTCTTCCCATCAAAAAGTTGCTATCTTATTGTATCCACAAACGAAAAAAGAGATGCCTCATAAAGAGACATCATCTTTTCTATACTTGCGGTTCAGATTCTACTTTCTCAACCTTCTTCTTGTTTTTCCCCTTTTTCAAACGACGGTTTTCAAGCATTAACCAAATTTGAGAGGCAACGAAAACAGAAGAGTACGTACCTACAACTAGTCCAACAAGTAACGCAAACGAGAAGTTACGTAGTGACTCACTACCGAAGATAAGCAGTGCAATTACTGGGAATAACACTGTTAATACGGTGTTAATCGAACGACCAAGCGTTTGGCGAATACTTGCATTTACGATTTCTTCTAGATCTTTTATATCGCGCACTCGTTTTTTCTGTTTGTATAATTCACGGTTTCTATCAAATGTAACAATCGAGTCATTAATAGAATAACCGATGATTGTTAGTACTGCGGCAATAAACGTTAAGTCTACCTCTAGTTGGAAAATACTAAACATAACAATCATAACGAATGCGTCATGTAATAATGCAAGTACTGCAGATAACGCATACGTAAAGCGGAAACGAATACTTACGTATAAAATGATAACCGCAGAAGCAATTAATACTGCGATAAATGCATTTCGTGCAATTTCTTTACCGATTGTCGGTGAAACTGTACTTACGTTTGGATCTGTACCATATTTATCGTGGAAGAATGTTTTTGTTTTCGCAATTTCATCTTTTGATAAAACACCTAATGTACGAACTGCGAAACCTTTATTGTCATCTCCAGTCGGTACAATATTTTCTTCCTTCACATCAATGTTCAATTCTTTAAAATCTTTATGAACATCAGACACAGTAACGGCTTGTTTTGATTGCAAGTCGATACGTGTACCACTCGCAAAGTCAATACCAAGGTTCAATTTGAAAATTGGTAAGATAATTGCTCCTGCAATTACAACTACAATCGAGAAAATAAGGAATTTATGACCGATATTTACGAAATTAATACGATCAAATCTCGTTGGCGGATGTACTACACCTTTTGTTAATGGAATAATATCCTTTTGTTTCACACCAAAATATCCTGGTTTTTTATCAAAGTAACGGCTCTTTACAAGTAGACCTAGTAAGAAACGAGTACCGAATACGTTCGTAATGAAACCGACTAAAATACTTACGATTAAACTTGTTGCGAATCCTTTTACAGAGCTATTACCATAAACGAATAACACACCAGCTGCTGCAAGAGTCGTAACGTTTGCATCTAAAATTGTTGCTAATGAACGATGGTTACCAGCACGGAATGCCGACATCATTGACTTACCAATTTTCAGCTCTTCTTTCAGTCTCTCGTACGTAATAATATTCGCATCAACTGCGATACCTACTCCGAGCACTAACGCTGCAATACCTGGCAACGTAAGAACTGCATGCATCCAGTTAAAGACAAGTAATGTAACGAAAATATATAAACCTAACATAATAACCGCTACAAGTCCTGGTAAACGGTAGAATACAAGCATAAATAAGAAGATAAGAGCGATACCAATCGCACTAGCGAAAATCGTTTGCTCTAACGCTTGTTGACCAAATTTCGCTCCAACAGATGTTGAATACATTTCTTTTAAATCAACAGGAAGTGCACCTGCATTTAATAAAGATGAAAGTTGTTTCGCACTTTCAACTGTGAAGTTTCCACCTACAATAGATACCTCAGCTTGGTTAAATACTTGGCTTACTGTTGCCGCTGATAAGAACTTCGGATTCGGTTTTGCAGATTCTGCTTTATACGAATCTTTTCCTTCTTCAAAGTCCAGCCAAATTACCATTAAATTCGTTGGTGGTGGCATTTTTGAAATCTTTTCAGTTACTGCACGGAATTTTTCAGCGCTTTTCAGTGTAAGACCTACGCTCGCACGGCCTTGCTCATCAAATGTTTGCTTCGCTCCGCCGCCTTTTAAATCCGTTCCATCCATAAGAAGGTTATCATCCACATCACGGAATGTTAATTTCGCTTGTGTTGATAACATTTCACGTGCTTTTTGCTGATCTTGTACACCAGCAAGCTGTACACGAATTCGATCTTGCCCTTCGATTTGAATGTTCGGCTCACTTACACCGAGAACATTGACACGATTTTCAAGAGCACCTACTGTACTTACAAGTACGTCTCGATCGATTTTATCACCTTTTTTGGCTGGTTTTACTTCATACAGAATTTCAAAACCACCGCGAAGGTCTAGTCCTAGACTAATTCCTTTTGCTATGTCTTTTCCTGCCGCACCAATTACTCCACCGATTAATAAGACGATGAGGAAAAAGGCGGCAATTCTCGTACCACGCTTTGCCATATGTACCCTCTTTCTGCTACTAACACTTTCAATAAATCTTTTACGATTCACTGCTATACGTGTGCATACGCCTAGTTAGTAGACTTCCTTTCTATAATTTTTGCTAGCTCATCACTAGCTGTATAGGTAAGCTTTTACACTCCCTACACTTTCATCATTTATTTTCCTCTTCACTACCTCCTTTATATATAATCTTAGACACAATTATTTCCTCTTTATCAATACATATCATTATACTGCAAAAGGAAGAACAAACCAATTGCAGTCGGTTATTTATTTTCATACTCATCAAATGACCAAAGTGGCGCTTGGTAAGCTTCAACAGTTAAATATGTCATATATTCATTAGTACTTACTGTTAATACGTCATTAACTAATTCATACAATCTAACATCGCTGTCTATCTTCTTCCACTTTTTCACTTTAAGAAACTTCCAAATGTCATCATCTGTCACTCGGTCGTAACCGAACATTTGAAACTCTTCTACTTTACTTTCTAAAACGACTTGTAACTGTCCGCGGTATGATTCTACCAAAGCCTCTCTATCTAACATCTATAACATCTCCTTCTTATTTCAGCACGAAAAAGTCGCTTTAATCCCGCTCTAATGGACAGCAATAACTACTTTCAAGAGCACTATCACACTTCACTCTCTTAAATGCTTGTCATTCTTGTCTCGTACGTGCATATAAATTATTGTAAATCATTCCATTGATTTTGAGAAGGTAGGAGAAGAACATGACGAGACAAAGCTTTTTAAAAGGCGCATTTATTTTAATGATAGCCGGCTTTATTACAAAAATACTTGGCTTTATCAACCGCATAGTAATGGCACGTATTTTAGGAGAAGAAGGCGTTGGTCTTTATATGATGGCCGTTCCTACATTCATTTTAGCAATTACATTGACACAAATTGGTCTTCCTGTCGCCATCGCAAAATTTGTAGCAGAAGCGGAAGCTGTGAACGATAAACAAAGAGTTAAAAAAATATTAACCGTATCACTAGCTGTTACATCCGTTATTAGTATCATTTTAACAATCGGAATTATGTTCCTCACACCTATTTTAGCAAAAACATTATTAACCGACGAAAGAACGTACTATCCATTAATGGCCATTTTGCCTGTTGTTCCCGTTATTGCTGTTTCTTCTGTTTTGCGTGGTTACTTTCAAGGGAAACAAAACATGAAACCTAGCGCTTATGCGCAAGTTCTAGAACAAGTCGTCCGCATTACCATTATCGCTATATGCATTCAATTATTTTTACCTTACGGCATAGAATATGCTGCAGCCGGCGCTATGTTATCAGCTGTTCTCGGTGAAGTTGCATCCTTATTATTTTTACTCACGTTATTTCAGCGAGAAAAACATTTATCAATACGCTCTGGATTTTTTACTACTGTAAAGGAAAGCAAAGGGACATTTTATTCTCTGATGGATATTGCCCTTCCAACTACAGGAAGTCGTTTAATCGGCTCCGTTTCATATTTTTTTGAACCTATTGTCGTTATGCAAAGCTTAGCAATCGCTGGTGTCGCTGCTTCTGTTGCAACCCAGCAATACGGTATATTAAACGGTTATGCATTCCCGCTCCTATCACTACCCGCCTTTATTACATACGCTCTCTCTACAGCGCTCGTTCCTTCTATTAGTGAAGCAATGGCAAAAAGACAACATAAATTAGTAGAGCACCGTTTACAACAAGCACTTCGAATTTCATTAATTACCGGCGGATGGTCTGTCGTTATATTATACGTATTCGCTTCTCCTGTTTTAACTCTTATGTATGGATCAGACAGCGCAACAGCATTCATTCAACTTCTTGCGCCTTGCTTTTTATTTCATTATTTCCAAAGTCCACTTACCTCTGTTTTGCAAGCTTTAAACTTAGCAAGAGCCGCCATGATGAATACATTTATTGGTGCCATCGTGAAATTAATCGTTATTTTTGTACTAGCATCAAGGCCAGAGTTTCAAATGATGGGGGTTGCACTTGCTATTGCTGCAAATATTGTAACAGTAACATTTCTTCACTACGCTACTGTTTTAAAAAAGATTACATTTACCATTTACGCAAAAGACTATATTTTCGGCGGACTTGCCATCGGTATCGCAGGCGCCTTCGGTTTTTATCTTCATAAATATATTATTTTCTCTCATTCCCTTGGCATACAAACATTATGGGAAATCACTTTAACAACAATTGTTTATATCGTACTTCTCTTCACTTTCAAACTCATTCGAAAAGAAGAGTTAAGTCGTCTCCCTATCATTCGTAAGCTTTCATTTTTGAAATAAGGTGAAACGTTAATCAGTGGGGTAATCTCCACTGATTATTAGTTATACTAATCATTCTTACTCTTCCAAAGGATAAGTCTCTAATTTTCTTTTACATCAACAAAAAATTGTCCATTTTGAAAACTACAGTATAAAATTTGTGTTATATCGTTATAACCTAAGTTTTTTAATTTCTCAATAAGCCATTCATCTGTATGCTCAATCATTTGTAAATGACTAGATTGAATTTCTCCATCAATAATAAGAGGAAGCGTAAACTGCAATGTATCTTGTTTATTTTTTTGTTTTTGAAAGACAGATAACTTCCCAGACGGTTCCAAAATAGCATATTCTACATCCCGAATATCTCCAACTCCTTGTTCCCTTAATTGCATCATTAAATCATCAATATTATATCGTTGGTTTCTCATCTTTTTTTCATCAATCTTTCCCGCATTAATAATAATTGCTGGTTCACCTTCTATTAAATGCCGAAATCGTTGAAACTTTAATGAAATGACTGACAAAATGATTTGTATGCACATAAGAAAAGTCATCGGAACTAATTGATGCCAAAGTGATTTATCGGTATTTTCAATTGCTACTACAGCCATTTCTCCAAGCATAATAAATACGACTAAATCTAATACACTTAGCTCTCCTATCTCACGTTTACCCATAAGACGAAAAATAATTAAGATGATGATATACAAAAGCATTGTCCGTCCAATTACCGATATCCATTCCATTTCTACATCTCCTTTTTTACGTATAGACTCCCCTATAAAAAAGAAACTAGTCTAACTTGAGCAAAAGGAAAATATGCTTGTATTAAAAAGACCTGCGGTAGTATGTCAACTGAAAAATAATATCTTTTGAAGTTATCAAAGGACAAATTGCTTAAAAAAGACATCACGAAACTAGACCAGTATTTTATGTAAAA